>DMYC01000327.1 GCA_003482695.1 Clostridiales bacterium UBA8960 | reverse complement strand
TGATGGCACCATCAAATGCGTGATCGAGAACGTAGTTTGTGATATAAGAAGCATCGTGATATAAAAGATCTTTAGGGTCGATTGACCATAAAATAGCTGGCATTCGAGCATGTGTTACGACATTTTCGTTATATATGCCATATGGTGGTCTGTATAAGTAAGGTGTGTATCCTGTAATCTCCGCTATCGTGTCTTGGGTCTTCGAAATTTGATCGAGAATGTTCTCATTTGTGAGCCTTGTAAGCTGTGGGTGACTCCAGCTGTGATTACCGATCAGATGGCCTTCATCGTGAATGCGCATTAACATTTCAGGATACTCCAGTGCCCGATTGCCAATCACGAAGAAAGTGGATACGGTTTTCCGTGACTTGAGCGTATCGAGTATAAGCTCCGTATAAATGGGATGAGGCCCATCCTCAAACGTTATCGCAATTCTTTTTTTAGGAATCGCAGGTTTAGTCAATATCGGTTCGTCTGCTTGTTTTTCTCTGGTTGCTTCAACTTCTGTCACAGGTTCCGTTTCAAGTTCTGACGTTCCTTCGGAAGTCTCTTCATAGCTTTCAGTGGGTGCCGGTATCAAAGCGATCTCTTTAAGTTCAATATGGGCCGTGAACACATCAAATGGAATGTCAAGCATAGGCTCGCCGATAAAAGCCGGACCTAACTGGTATTTATCAAAAAGAATCGTGATGCCATCGGCATTCAGTAGAAACTGCTTAAAATTCGATTCAAGCGGCGCGACACCTTTTGTGACCCATTCCTCATCGAGTGAAATGTTTAGCACTCTATCTGTGATGAGTGCTTTATGTGCGTATTGAGATAGAATCTCAAGGTATGCCGAAGAGCCTTTAAACAAATCCCTAAGTGCCAGCTGGCGTCCTTGATCCACATTGAAAGTGTAGGTATACCGAGTCGATATGGACTGTGAGCCTCCTGAGAACTTGCTTTCCGTAAAAAGAATCGAAATATGATGTGCTGTTTCGTAAACGATGTCATAATCAATATGCAGTTCATATGGCAAATTCTCTTCTTTGTGCAATTGAATATTTGCAATCTCCTGGTTAAACAGCTCAATTCTGTTGTTGGCAAATTCCGTTAAAGTATTATCGATTTTAATGTATCCTGTACTGGGATAGTGCACGGAAACCGTTTGGGTATCCCCCTCATTGATTATGGTTTGAATGCCAATTTCAGGGTTTCTCATCGTGTTCGATTCTGGACGTGAATCAGGGAGAATCGGATTTTCCAGTTTATCATAGGTATAGGAACAGCCAAAAAGCAAAAGTGTCATACTTATCAGGATGGCGATCAAAATGCGTCTTTTATTCATAAAGTGGACCTTTCATAATCATGTCTTTAATTTCATTGTATTATAAAAAATAAGAGATGTGAATCTAAATGTCTCGATAATTGACCAGCTGCCATCATTATGCTACGATTAAAAAAAATGAAAAGAAGGAGGGCTTATGCCGCATATCATTTATAAAGGACTCGAACTTAACCAGGTGAAAACAATCGAAGCGAGAGTAGTGGACGCTTTATCGCAAATAATAGATTGTCCCGTGGATCATTTCACAACTGAATGGACGCCGACCACTTTTATCTCAAGGGGTGTCGAAAATCAAGGGGGATATCCATTTGTGACCATCAACTGGTTTAAACGATCTGAAACCATGCAAAGTGAGGTTGCAGAAGTCATTACGGATTTAATTAAAGCTTTTGGATACGAGGACGTGTGTGTGTATTTCAATGAAATGAGCCCATCACACTACTATGAGAACGGAACGCACTTTTAAGTTTCTTAGGTATAAATTCAAAGCCAATGACCATTGAGTTAAAAAGATGGTCATTGGCTTTTTATTATTTTTTTAAAACCTTGATGAATATAACTTTTAGGTAGTTGCTTTCTTCATAAAGGTGGTGTGGCCTAAAATCTTTAGGCAGTTGATGAATTTCAAGAATTTCAAAACGTGCATTTGCCTCTTTGAACCCTCTACCGATGATTTGTTTAAACTTATCAAGCGATATGGTGCTAGAATTGTTTGAAGCGATGATGACACCTTGATTCTTAGTAATTCTGATTGCATCTGCTAAAAGACCAGGGTAGTCCTTTTCTGCGCTGAAAGTGAAGTCTTTAGATTTCGCATAACTTGGGGGATCCAGAATGACCAGATCAAATAATGCGGATTTCTTAAAAGCGTACTTAAAGTAATGGAAAACATCCTCCACAAGAATCTTATGGTTTTCAAGGTCAATGCCGTTTAGTTCAAAATTTTTCTGTGTATGCTCAAGGCTTCTATTCGCCAAATCGACACTTGTCGTTGACCGTGCACCGCCAAGTGCAGCGAAAACAGAAAAGGCACCCGTATATGAAAACGTATTCAGCACGTGTTTCCCTTTAGCATATTGATTTCTAATAACGCGTCTTACATCACGTTGATCCAGGAATAATCCGACCATAGCCCCTTCATTAAAGAAAACAGAAAGCTGAACACCGTTTTCAAGCACGGTAATCGGGAAGTTTGCAGGTTTTCCAACGATAAAACCATCATTGTTTTCTGCCTCAGTCTGATCAAATCTAATCTTCTCGTAAATGGCATCGAACTCAACGGACTTTTTAAGCGCTTCTATGATAAGTGGTTTAAACTTATAAATGCCCTTGCTGTACCAATTGATTAAATAGTTGCCATTATAAAAATCTATTGTCATCCCACCGATGCCATCGCCCTCGCCGTTAAAAACTCTAAAGGCAGTGGTTTTAGGGTTGTTGAATAGGCCTAACCGCTTTTCAAGCGCGTTATAGATTTTTCTTTGAAAAAATGATAAGTCAATGGACTCTTTCTCATTTTTCGTTAAAACCCAACCCAATCCTTTATTTTGAATGCCATAAAAACCAGTCGCGATATATTTGCCACGTTCATCGACAAGTTTGACCAATGCGCCTTCCTCAAGATTTGAACTCTCGAGCAGCTGATAACCGATTATCGCTTCTTTAAAAATCAAAGGGTACATATTTTTATACTTCTCCACGTGTTTTTCGTGGATTTTAATCTCAAACATAGTTTCTCCTTCTGTATATAGCTAGGACTCTTTGATTCATTATATTATAATATGAGGATAATGACAAACCATCTTGGCATTATTGGAAATACAAATTGTTAACATTTTATGATCAACATAGCATCGGCACCATGCCTATGTTAAAATGGATTCAGATTGTAATGCCGAATGAGGTGAATATGCGATATCATGAGAGAATTACGCATGTATTAAAAGATGGCGAGAGAACGGAAGGCGAGTACGTGCTTTACTGGATGCAATCAGCACAACGCACGATTGATAACCATGCGCTTGACTTTGCGATTAGATATGCCAATCGCCTTAATTGTAAGCTTCTTGTATGCTTCGTCATCATGCCTGATTTTCCAAATGCGAATTCGCGGCATTTTATGTTCATGCTTCAGGGGCTCAAAGAAGTGGTTGAAAAGTTAAATGACATCGGTGCGATGTTTGTCTTAAGTGTAGGTCATCCAGAGATAGAAGTGGTGAAACGCTCAGTGCATGCAAAATCAGTCGTCATGGATCAAGGATATGGCATATATGAAAGAAAAATTCGAGAAAACATATTAAATAAAATAAATGCTGAAGTCTATATAGTGGACACGAATTTAGTCATTCCAGTCCATAAGGCATACGCGAAAGAAGCATATGCCGCTTATGCGATTCGACCATCCATCATGAGGCAAATGGATGCCTATCTGGAGGGAACGTATGACGTGCCATTAACATGTCGTCATGAGGGAAATCCCTTTGTCCTTGATATTGATGCAATTTTTCATACGCATTTATCATCGCTCACAAGCGTGCCTGTAAGCCCTAAGTTTAAAGGCGGTCAATCAGAGGCACTTAAATGGTTAAACACTTTTATATCGGAAAAACTGGAAAAATATAATGCAAATTCTTCGGATCCTGGCTTGTTTGGAAGTTCAAACCTTAGTCCTTATCTGCATTTCGGACATATTTCTCCAGTTACAGTGGCAAATGCGGTATTATCATCTGGGCAACCGTGCGATGCATTTATCGAACAACTAATCGTCCGAAGAGAACTTGCGTACAATTATTTGTATTATGCGAAAGAGGATTATCGAGATTTAAAGCGGACTCTACCACGTTGGGCATTTGAAACAATCGAGTCACACCGTGATGATGAACGGGAACACATATATGACTTGCAGGTGCTTGAACAAGGTTTGACACATGATCCGTACTGGAATGCTGCACAAAAGGAAATGGTTCTAACGGGACACATGCATAATACGATGCGCATGTATTGGGGGAAGAAAGTGATCGAGTGGACGGAGTCCCCAGAAAAGGCATTGGAAATTTTACTTTACTTAAACGATAAATATGAACTCGATGGCAGAGACCCAAATGGTTATGCCGGTATTCTGTGGTGTTTTGGAAAGCACGACAGACCGTGGCGTGAAAGACCGATCTTTGGAAAAGTGAGGTATATGAATGCTGCAGGACTAAAGCGTAAATATAATATGAAAGACTATGTTTCAGCGATTCAGTTATTAGAAGGAGAACAGTTTGAAAAGTAGTAAGTTAAAATATATTGGTGACTCAATTAAACTAAATATTAAGCCGCTTCTTAAAATGTTGGTGGTCTATCTTATCGTTATAATCGGAATGGAGTCTTTATTCAGAAAAAGTTTAATCGAAACGGTTTTTTGGGTATTTAACGAACCATTTTTGTTCATGCTTAACATTTTTAGCTTGGTGATGATCTCTGCTTTTCTGCTGTTGTTTACGAAACGCATCGATTGGGTCACGATTATTGTCGGTGGTCTGACTGCGATTCTGAGTCTCGTTAACATAGGTAAATTCGAGCTTCGCAACGTGCCACTTCTTTATGAAGATTTTTTTCTCATAAGTGAAGTATGGGTGCTGATGCCTGAAATCATGAATGTAAGAATACTCCTCATTATGGCCATTGGTACACTTTTGGCAGTTTTTTGCGGTTTCTTATTGGTTAAATGGTTCAAACAAGGAAGGCTTCAAAAGCATAGAACAGCGATGATCGCACTCCTTTTACTGAGTGTGTCCGTTTTCTCGATTGGACAGAACATCAATTCTGCAGACCTGTCCATCAACAAGTCGGGGTTCATTTATTCGCTTTCAAACAATACGAGAGCGCAAATGATTATTCACGAAGAGCAGCTTCAGGAAGCAAAGGTCTTATATGAACAATACCTCGATGCTTACTTGCAACTGAAAGATGTAGAAAAATTGACAGAGAGGCCCAATATCATCATTATTCAAAGTGAAGCCTTTTGGGACATAAACAAGTTAGGCGTGAAGTTCAATAAAAATCCTATCCCAATTTTTGATGCTCTAAAAAAAGAAAGTGTATATGGTGAAGCTTATGTTCCCGTTTTTGGTGGTGGCACTTCAAACCCTGAGTATGAAATACTCACGGGACTGACGATGAAAAATTTTTCAAACGATTGGTACATGGTATATCCAAATGAAATTAAGTCGCCAGCGGTCACCTTGGCATCCATCTTGAGAAAACAGGGTTACTATTCTGAAGGCATCCATCCCTATATGTCCTGGTATTATAATCGTCTTGAAGTTTATGAACATTTTGGATTCAACAGTTTTCGAACAGTTGAGTTCATGAATCAGTACGAAAAAATAGGTGTGTTTGCTTCGGATGATTTTACGACAGATTTGATTATCGATTCGATTGAGCAAAACAAAGCCCCTGTTTTTAATTTTGTCGTCACCATGCAAAATCATGGACCTTATGGAAATAGCCGCTTTACATCCGATGCGTTTGATATTGAAATAGAAACTAAGTTAACCGATTCAAGCCGTTACCTTCTCGCTAATTACACACAAGGCCTCCATCTTTCCGACAGGGCACTGGGAAAACTTGTCGACTATCTAAGAACAAGTGATGAACCGACGATTCTTCTGTTTTTTGGCGATCATTTGCCAATGCTTGGTGAAGATTATCAAATTTACAGAGAAGTAGGTTATATTGGAAATGAATCCAATGAAGTGCTTCAAAAGGATATGCGCATCATGGCAGTGCCTTACCTCATTTGGAGAAACTTTAGCGATGCGTCAGAAGAGATGCCAACCATGAACTTATCTTATCTAACGAGCATTTTGCTAAGAGAGGCTGAAATTGAAATGCCTGAGTATATGAAAGTGCTCTATATGCTTAGAGCAGATATGCCGCTTTATCTGCGTGGTGTTGGATATGATGTAAATGGACACGAAATCACTTCAGATATGCCGCTATATCAGAATACTCAAGCTCTATTTTTTAAACTATATCAAAATGCACTTAAAGAAGATGCATGGAAAATTATTAAAAATAAGGATTATAATAAAGCCTATACCCAAATTGAAATCACTTCAGCTAAAGAACAAGGTGACCAAACGGTTGTTAGGGGCAACAATCTTTATGAAAGCATGACGGTCTTTCTAAATGACAAAGAGGTTGCATTTGATTTTATTTCGACTAGTGAAATCCAATTAGCGACGAAAGTGGTTAAAGGCGATTACATCGTTATAAAATTACTGGATTCAAAAGGGAAATTGCTGGCAACCTCCAATAAGTACACGATGAATTGAAATGGTGGATAAAATGAATGAAAACAAGGTGCTTTTGAAAATCGATGGACTCATCAAAGCTAAGTTTGTAAGCCGACCGAATCGCTATTTATCGATTGTGGAATTGAATGGACAGTTAATCGAAGTGCATGTGCATGATCCAGGCAGGCTTAAAGAATTGCTATACGAAGGCAACGTATGCCTAATTAAGTTTGTGCCTTCGGTGCATCGAAAAACAAGTTGGGACATGATTGCAGCACAAAAGGACGGCGCTTTTGTCATGGTACATTCTGGGTACCATCGATATATTGCTGAGGCGATTCTGAAGGATTCGATGGTTAATCCTTTTGGGCAGTTCGAGTCTATGAAAGCAGAAGCGAAGCATGGGAAATCTAGGATCGATTTTTTAGCAAAAGCGACAGGTGATGAACGTCCGATTTGGGTTGAAGTGAAAGGCTGTTCTTTGTCAGTCGGGGGTGTTGCCATGTTTCCTGATGCGCCCACTGTTCGAGGAACGAGACATCTCGAAGAGTTGATGGCCATTTCGGAGTCGGGTGATCGAGCAGGTGTTCTCATCCTTGTGTTAAGTGAATCTAAGGTCTTTGTCCCCAAAAAAGACACAGATCCAAAGTTCTATAAGACATTTTATGAAGCGATTGATAAGGGTGTTGAAATCGTTCCAGTTCAAATAGAATTTTTCGAGAGCGGTGTTGTGAAATATGGCGGTATATTGCCGATAAAGGAAGT
>DMYC01000165.1 GCA_003482695.1 Clostridiales bacterium UBA8960 | reverse complement strand
GGATGGAGGTTTTGTTTACACGGCCTGGATGATAATGGGGCATAAGACCATGTCAAATGCGAACTTAATCAATTTCCATCCTGCGGATTGACTTTCGCAGTACCCCACCACACCTTGTTCTAAGTACCTGACATATCGCATGATCGTTACTGGGGTTTTGACCAATTGTTGTGCATTTGCACGTCGTTTTATTATTTTGTTTGATCACTGCTTCTATAATTAAATTTTCGAATATGTGTTTGCGTGGAATTGTTCCCATGTGGGCGTGGTGGGTGATGTGGAAGTCAATCCGCAGGATCGAAAGTGATCACGTTCGTGTTTGAAATGGTCTAATGATTCTGACGTATCTAGGTCGTGTATAAAGTTATCATCATACGAGGACGCTTGACTGGAACATCACCCACCACGGCCACATGGGAACAACCTGCATCCATACAATTCTAAAATTTTTTGATAAACATTAAAATTTTGTGGGAAACCTATGGTTTAAATGTTAAAATGGTGACGAGGGTACTATTATCTACATAGGGAGGCGTATCATGAAGAAGGAAAAGTTAATGACTAAAGGTTTTGCAACACGTTCTATACACGGTGGACACGTAAAAGATCAATTTGGAGCGCTTGCAACGCCGATTCATCAAACGGCAACTTTTATTTTTGATAATGCAGAGCAAGGCGGTAGACGTTTTGCGCTTGAGGAAGAAGGCTATATTTACTCTAGACTTGGCAATCCAACCTGTACACAGCTTGAAGAGAAACTTGCGTTACTTGAAGGGGCTGAGGCATGTGTTGCTGCGGCATCGGGGATTGGTGCGATTTCTTCTGCATTTTGGACGCTGCTTAAAACAGGCGATCACATCGTCTCTGCAAAAACGCTATATGGCTGTACGTATGCTTATCTTAGCCATGGCTTGGCACAATTCGGCGTGGAAGTGACATTTGTCGACACGACAGATCCTGAAAATGTTAGAGCGGCGTTAAGACCGAATACGAAGGTTGTCTATTTGGAGACACCTGCGAATCCAACGCTTGAAATCGCTGATATTCCTGCTATCTCTGAGATTGCTCACACGATTGAAGGATGTGTCGTCATGGTTGACAACACCTTCTGTACGCCTTACACACAAAGGCCACTCGAGATGGGTGCAGATATCGTCGTACATTCTGGCACTAAGTTCTTAAATGGTCATGGTGATGTCATCGCAGGATTTGTACTAGGCAAAAGAGAATACATCAACCAAGTTAGACTCTATGGCATCAAGGATATGACGGGTGCTTCTATGAGCCCATTTGACGCTTATTTGATTATTCGTGGCATGAAGACGCTCGAGATTAGAATGGAAAAACATTGTGCTAACGCTATGATCGTCGCTAAGTATTTAGAAAGCCATCCAGCCGTCAACAAAGTTTACTATCCTGGACTTGAAAGCTTTAAGCAATACGAGCTTGCTAAGAAACAAATGAGTTTGCCAGGCGCTGTGATTGCGTTTGAATTAAATGGCGGTGTCGAGGAAGGCAAAAAAGTCATGAATGCTGTTGAACTCTGTAAACTTGCGGTGAGTCTAGGCGATGCTGAGACATTGATCCAACACCCTGCTTCCATGACGCATTCACCTTATACACCAGAAGAGAGAGCGGATGCAGGAATTACGGATGGCCTAGTGAGGTTGGCTGTTGGCCTTGAAGCGGCTCAAGATATTATCGATGATTTGGAACAGGCTTTGAGCCATATTTTATAAATTGATTGCTTGATAAATAAATGCCCCCATTTGATTATGGGGGCATTTTTGTTTGTGTGCGAATCGTAGGGGTATAATAGTTTCAGTAATTGATCAACGGGCACATCGCCCGTCTAAGGAGACTTCAAAATGAAACGACATCGAGTGATTGTCATCGGCGGTGGTCCAAGTGGCATCACATGCGGATACTACCTAAGTAAAAGAGGCATAGACTACATCATACTTGAGAAACACGAAATGTTACACACATGGAAAAACGAGCGATGGGATTCGTTCTATCTCGTCACGCCAAACTGGATGACTTACCTACCTGGGTTTGAAAATGAAATTCCATACAACAATGAATATATGTCCAAGGCGGAAATTCTCAATATTTTAGAGCGTTATCTAGACTATGTTGCACCTAAATATGCTGAAAATACCGACATTAAATCAATTGAGCGCGTCAGTGACCTGTACCATGTTCACACGAATCATGGCGTTTATGCATGTGAGCATATTATTGTCGCATCAGGGATGTATAGTGAACCGTTTATTCCTAAAGTTGCTGAGAAAGTGCCACCAGGCATCTTTCAACTGCATTCTTCCGATTATAAAAGCCCAAATCAACTCAAGCCTGGCAATACGTTAGTGGTGGGCAGCGGTTGGTCAGGCGTTCAAATTGCACTTGAAATTAAACAGACACTGGGGACAGAGGTTTATTTGTCCATTGGAAGCCTCTCTCCACTTCCTGCGGTTTATAAGAATGTGCATGGCGTTTATTGGCTAAATCGTTTATCAGGGTATGCGGATACGAAAAAGGTTCTTCACTATAAATCGGATGATTTTGCGAATCCAAATATTCTAAATAAGATGAGTCAAAATTTGGTGAACTGTCAGAAAAACAACGTAAAACTAATCGGCCGACTATTGGATGTGGACAAATGCAGTTTGGTTTTTTCTGAAAATGTAAGAAGCGCTTTTACAGAAGCAAATCGATATCTTGAAACGGCGAAAGATAAAATAGATACTTTGATTCACGATGAATCAATCCAGGTTTCTGGAAATGAGTTTGACCTTAGATTAGACCAGGTGGATTTGGAAAAGCTACCGGGTGTTCCCCGATTAGATTTGACGCTAGATCGAATTTCAAATATTATTTGGTCCACCGGATTCAAGCGAAACTACAGCTATATCAAGCGTCCTATTTTTGATGACTCCGGTCTTCCCATTCTAAAGAATCATGTTGCCACGTCTGAAAACATCACCTTTTGTGGTCTGGAACTTGAGGTGGATCGGAATATCAAGTCGGCTTTCGGCGTTGGTCTATATGCGATTAACGAGTCATCAAAACGAGCAGTGGATATGATCCCTTGATGCATTCATGTCAAAATAGAAAACCCTCAAATTGTTTAGAACAATTTCGAGGGTTATTTTTAACTCGTTTTTGCTTCCCCTGCAGCCATAAGGACTTTGCTGCCAAGGAGAAAGAAGCCTTGTACCGCGATTAATGTGCCCGTGATTATCAAGAGCCACTCGATGGCGATGATGTCTGCGAGCGGTCCGAAGATGATCATTCCGAGCGGCATCATCGAGCTGTAAATCATGGTCATGACGCCAAAGACGTTCCCAAGGTAAGCTGACTCGACTTTTTCTTGGAGTAGAACGGTTGCTGGTGTGTTAAATAGTGGAATGACGATGCCGATAAGTGCCATTAGGGCGACGTAAATCCAGAAGATAGGAACAAGACCTAGTGCAACCGTGAGCCCTCCGAGTATAAAAGTGGCTATTGCCATGGAGAGCATGCGGTTTTTAAACCCACCCCACGATGCGATTATGATGCCACCGAACAACATGCCCACTGAAAATGCAATTTCGATGGCTGTAAGCCGCCATACGTCTGCTCCGAAAGTTCTTGCCGTCTGAAGTGGCGTCAGCGTCGCGGCTGGTGTGATGAAGATGTTGAAAAAAGCGGTAAAAATGAAGAATCGTGTTAAGAAACTGTGTTCACGCACATACTTCACACCTTCCTTGAGGTCGGAGAAATAGTCGATTTTTCCTTTTTCAAGTGCTTTGGCATGCGGTGCGACTTTTAATACGACTAAGATCGATACGGCGATGACCGCAGTGACGACGTCGATCATGAAGATGGTCGAGATGGGTGAGAATGTGAGGAGTGCACCGCTGATCATTGGCGACGCAATCATAATAATCGACTGTAAACTACCGTTGATGCCATTGACACGCATCAATTTGTCTTCGGGAACAATTTGCGGTAAAAACGCCCCAACTGCTGGCGTTTGAACGGCTGTACCGAACGCCCTTATGCCCGACATGGTGAATAGGATCCATAGGCCATCGTGACCGGACCAAAAAAGGATGGCTGCGATTAGCGTGGTGAGTGCAATGGCTAAATCGGCGATGATGATGAGTTTTTTCCGGTCGAATCGATCTGCCCACACACCGGCAAAAGGTGCGAGAAAGAACGTGGGCAGGAAACCGACGACAACCGAGATCATCATCATGACGCCAGATTGGGTTCCAAGTGTGATGTACCAGAGTATGGCGTATTGGACGAGCGATGTTCCAAAAATAGATACCGTTTGTCCCGCCAGGAACAGGGCCGTCTCTTTTTTCCAATTTTTGTTTTGAGTAGTCGTTTCCATTGTTATCCCTAGCTTATCTTAAATCTTGAACAAACTGAACGTTGACGCCATCCGGGTCTTTTACGATGAAAAACTTGAGCATCGGGTTTGGCATGACCATGTCGCTTACCTTATGGCCCGCCTCAGATAGATTCAACTTGAGCGCGTCAGCATCTGTGCACGAAAACCCGATAGAAATGCCTTCGATATCGCCCGGTAACATTTCACCTTCATAGTGGATCAACTCAATTTCCGTTTCCCCCACCCCGAGAAAAGCCAATTCTTGGCCGGATCTAGGAGAAAAGCGTCGCCTGAGCGTAAGCCCAACAACCTCTTCATAAAATTTAATAGACGTTTCAATATCTTTCACGTGTACAGTGGTCCATAAAAAAGCCATAATTTCACCATCCCTTAAAATGTTATCGTGTTAATTGATTAGAGAATGATCAGGGGGTCCGACCCCCTGATCATTTTCTTGGGTTTTGACCTTGGGTTTTGACCTAAATCAAGGGCGACAGTCCCCTTGATCACAAATTCGCGCTTGTTGAGCGCGCTCGAGCTGGTTTATCCTGGAACGTTCCGCAGTAGCTTCCATCCGACGAAAGTCGAATAAAAGGAAGCGCACGAGGACTAGTGGAAGGTTAAATCAGATCGAGCGCGCTCAACATTGCGAATTTGTGATTAAGGGGACTGTCCCCCCATTATTTATACCACAAAGTAGACATAGTATACCCATCATGTAGCCCAGATATAATGGCATTCAGCCCCGCACGAACATACACGCCGCTGAGTTTCTCATTGTAGGTGAACAGCCCTGTGATGGTGTTGAACGTTTTATGAGAAACCGTTCCATCCGCCTCTTCATAAAGGTTGTCCACAATCGATACTGGGCAGTATTTCTGAATAATAAAGTCTTCTTCAAGTTTTACTAGCAGTAGTTTCGTCCAGCTCTCATCATCATAATCTTTACCGGCACACACCCCTTTTGAGGCGTAATAATCGACAGGCTTAATGATGTAGTCCGCACGATGGCTCACATAAGTATCAAACGCATCATCTTTGCGAAGGGGTCTCGTGAAAGGAACGTGCTTGTCGATAAAGGCAAGATCCGACTCGTTTAAATATCGTCTGACGACCGGTTCATATAGAACCTCAAAGAAACGCTTTGTGTGTATAATCTGGGTTTTAATCGAACCAATCACACATGTCTTTCCTGCCAAAAGGCCTTCGACTAATGCGGGAATCTCATCATATCGATCCATCAAATCTTTTGTAACAAGTCGGCGATATACAATATCCAGTTTCACTTTATCATAGTATAACATGCCATCCTTGCAAACGAGGTCTCTCGGATCGACGATCACACAATCGAACCCGCCACTTAGGAAAGCGTCTTTGAAAACTTCAAACTCGATGGAGCTGCCTTTGTCGATGAAATCTACGATGGCAACTGTCGGTTTGTCGTTTGTAAAGGACTTCCCAGTTGCGTCCATAAACTCTTGATAAATCGTTTTCACTTCATTGACCCAGCTGTGAAAGAGCTCGAACTTCTCTACTTGAATCTCGGCCTTGATATGGTGCATCAATTTTGTGTGCATTAGGATTTGGCTGAGTTCGTGGTCTTCATTCATTGCGGAAGCGCCATCGGCATTCAGTTCGCAGAACTGGAAATCACCCGGGCCGTAATAAAATATGTCAAAGCGTCCCATCGGAACGGTTGCATGATAATTATGGGGCACGCGAATGAGTGCATCGAGCCTTGAATCAAAACCGAACAACTGCCGAATCTCAGGTTTTTCAAGATACAAATCGATGGTTTTTCTAGCCACGTTGTGGATGCCATCGAGTGCTGCCTTGAAAGTGGCGAGATCCTCGGTGCTATAGAGTTTTGGAATATGCAAATACGGTACGGGTGCGCCTTTGTAGATTGCCTTAGATCTGGATACAGCGTCCTTTGCAACTAGAAAATCCGCTTTATAAGTTGCCTCATCGCCGAAATAGGTTTCAACCAATTTGCGTTCGTAAGTCATTTTTGCCTCCTACGATTGTGATTGCGTTTCTAAATGCTTCTGGATCGCTCAGTGCTAACCTCTGAAGATAAGCTGTAAATGATCCGTCCTTTAACATAATGTCCCTTACTTTTTCGAGATAAACCGCTTCGTCAGCAGTCAAACTTTCTATTACATCACCTAAAAGTTCGTTTTTCAGCGACATGATATCAAGTGTTTCACCAATATTTACATGTACGTCAAGTGCGGCTATGCAGCTGTTCACTTCAGTTTGTTTTAGGGCTTCGTTTTGGGACTCGACCCATGCGTCGTCTACCGAACGTGATTTTTGATAGTATTTGTCAAGAAGGGTTTCATTGTAGAACAGAGCCTTAATCAAACTCGCCACAGCCAAGTTGTATGGATATGGCAACGCGTCGGGCATTCGAATTTCGATGAATTTTTTGAGCCTTACATCTGGGAAAACCATGCTTGTATGGTGTTCGAGCTCTTTTTCGTCGAAAGAATACTGGTTAAGTGCTTCTTCTAGCGTCTGTTCGCCTGAAAAGACGAGTTCGCCTTCTGTGTATAGAAGGATTGGGGGGAGTTTTAGCAAATACTTGACGTAGTCTTCAAACCCGAATTCAAGAGACAAGCTGCCAGGGATGAGTTTTGACCTTTTAACGTCCGTCTCTGCCCAGATTCTTGCTCGCATGTTTCTGCCGACTGTGGGCTCTCCTTCGAAGAACGGCGTTGCATCGAAGAGGCTTGAAATCACAGGTGAAAGGTAATTCGCAACCCTGAATTTCCTTATGAAATCCGCTTCATTTTCATAGTCGATGGAGACTTGTGTTGCGGCAGTGCCCTTCATCATGTTGTGGCAATATGCACCATTGTTTTCAAAATACGCATACATCATGCCGTATCGTTTTTTGGGCAAGAGTTGAAGTGCGTCGATTTTCGTGACTGGGTGATAGCCAAGGCCTGCAAGGATTTGATTTTCCATCATGACGCTTGCGATTTCATCCATGATTTTCATGTACTCTGCATCGATTGATTTCACAGTTTCGAGGGGACGCAAGCTTATTTCCACTTGTCCACCTGGTTCAAGCGTGATGGTGCTGCCTTCTTTTTCGATTCCGAGCAAGTAGCCATCTTCTTCAAGTAGAATGTCCCATCCTAAGTTCAAAAGATGCCTAAGCAGGTCGTGCTGACCGTGCGGTTCGTGGTAATCATAGCTTCTGAGAGAGGCTCTATCGAGTAAAAAATGCTCAAACTCCATGCCAAGCAATTTCGCGTTTGGTGTTGCGTTTTCTTTGAAGAATGCGACTTGCTTCTCTATATATGTTTCTACTGTGTATTTTCTTCCTTTTGTGCGACCCTTCATGGTTTCTTTCCTTCCGGTAATAATCTCTATATATGTTTCGTAATGCTAAATATTATACAACTAAATTTTATGAAATTCAAGAGGCGTTATGTAACGAAGTGAGCAGAAGTGATCGGAGGAGTGATCAGGGGGTCCGACCCCCTGATCATTTTTGAAGCAACACCACAATCCGTGTCCCAATCCCAATCTCGCTTTCGACCAAAATTTCCCCGCCCATCAGCTTAAGTAACCGGTCTACGATGGCCAGTCCGATTCCATTGCCTGGACTTTGGTGGCTTTGATCCGCACGATAAAATTTCTCGAAAAGATGCGCCTTAGTATGGTCGTCCATACCAAGACCTTCGTCTCGTATGGTTATTTTCAGTCGCTCTTCGGCTTGCTCAAGAGAGATGTCAAGTGCGCCGCCTTGATGAGAGAACTTTATGGCATTGTCGATGAGGTTGATCCATATTTGGTGTGTAAAGTCTTCGTTTCCATAAAACAAGACTTCCTCCAAATTCACCTGAAGTTGTAAATCCTTCTCATCCCATTTAGGCTCTAGAAGCAAAATCGCTTTCCGTATTTGCTCATCCAACCGATACTCTGACTTTTCGGCGATTATTTCCACCGTTTCATACTTCGCTAAATTAAGCACCTGCGTCGACAATGCCGCCAAACGCTCCGATTCAGAGATGATTATATCCAGATACTCAACTTCTTCTTCCCGTGTCAGTTCACCTTGCCTTAAGAGCTTGGCAAACCCGCGAATGGAAACAATCGGCGTCTTGAACTCGT
>DMYC01000396.1 GCA_003482695.1 Clostridiales bacterium UBA8960 | reverse complement strand
ATCCGGAGAGGTAACACTCGTGCGGGTTCGACCCCCGCCTTCGGCACCATGAAAAACTCTGGACGATACAAATGTTCAGAGTTTTTATTTTATGATTGAATAAAAAAAACAAGTATGCTACACTTGAAATTAGTGGTTTACATAACGTTACATCAAAGGAGAAAATATGGACCCATTAACTCACGGCTTGGTAGGCGTTGCACTGTCTACTTTTTCAGGAACAGCTGTCGCACTTGATAACCCAATTTCTATTGGCGCTATGTTAGGCGCAATGTCACCTGATCTTGATTTCGTCATTCGGATTTTTAAGGGTGATGCCGCTTACCTTGAGCATCATCGTGGCATTTTTCACACCATCCCATTTTTGGCTGGCTTTAGTTTGGCGATTACTCTGTTGTTATCACGAGTCGGTTTCGCTGAATTCAGCTTCTGGACGACTTTACTTTGGACATTTATTGGTGCATTGTCTCACACTGGTCTGGATATTTTAAATTCATATGGTGCTAAACTATTGAGGAAAAAAGTCAAGATCAACATCTTGACATTATATGACCCAGTCATCACGATACTCGGGCTCTATTTAATCGTCAATGGGAAAAATTCAGTGACTGAGTTGATTGGTGGAATGGCCATCATTTGTTCATACCTATTTATTAGAGTTAAAAGCAAAAGGTCGGCTAAAAGCAAATTGCAAGCCTACTTTGAAGAAAACTATCAAAATGTTTCTGTTCACGTGATGCCTGCATTAAAATCGTTTTACAAATGGGATTTTGTCGTGCACACTAAAACGCATAATATAGTAGGTTCATATAACCCATGGCAAAACATGATCAAGAAAACGACCACCGTAAAGCACATTAAAATCGTTAAAGAATTGAAGTTGAACGAAATTTGCTATTATGATGTGTTTAAATCCACTGTAGTAGGAGAAATTTTCACTGGCTTTTCACCAAATTTGCACATCAATGTCTCGCATGATGAAACAAGCAATCAAATCATCTTGCAAGCAATTGACCTAAGGTACTATTTCAAAGAAAATTTCATGCACCATGCGACACTGATCTTAGATTGTGATTTGAATTTCATCTCTTCATTCTTACATCCTTACAAAATAAACAAAGCCATACCTGTTTATCAATAATGATTTGTCCAATACGCCAATAATTTCTTATACTATAAGAAATTTAGGCGTATTTATTTTTATCAATGGTATAATAATAATGGAACTTTTTGATAATAGTATCGTCTTAATAGTATACCTTTCATGAAAGGAGTGGAAAAATGGAATCTACGCTCATCGAAAACAGCATCCAAGGAGACGTCGCAAGTTTTGAAAAACTCATCGTTAAATATAATAGATATGTTTATAATATCGCGTATAGGATGATGGGCAATGAAGAAGACGCCAAGGACATGTCGCAAGAGACTTTGATAAAAGCTTTTAAAGCGATAAGTCAATTTAAAATGGAGGCCAGTTTTTCTACATGGTTGTATCGCATCACGATTAATGTTTGCAAAGATGAATTAAGAAGAAGAAAAGAAACAGTGCTATCCTATGATGCAGAGATTGCTGATGAAAGCACACTCAAAGATATCATAAAAGATGAGCAAGCCAATCCAATTCTCATTTATGAAAAGTTGGAACTGAAGGCCTCGATTGAAACCGCACTAAACAAATTATCTGAAGACAACAAATCGGTCGTCGTTCTAAAAGATATATTGGGTTATTCATATGAGGAAATAGGTGAGATCCTGCAGATTCCAATCGGAACTGTGAGATCACGTCTCAACCGAAGTCGAAGCGCACTAAAGAACATACTGCAAATTCAACTGTCAGAACATTAGAAAGGAGGAGCTATATGAGATGTGAACAAGCAAAACAATTGATGAACGCTTACGTCGATCATGAAATCAATGATCAAGAGTTAAGCAAACTCAATGGACATTTAGACTCCTGTGAATCGTGTACGGTTGAATTTGAAGAAATCAAGTATATGATTCAACTAATGGGGGAAATAGATTTGAAAGAATTGCCATTAGCATTTGAAGAAGAACTTCATGAAAAATTGATCATTGCCGCTAAAGAAATTCAAACTGAGCAATCGAGATCCAGGAAGAAATTTAAAATCAACTTTAATGGGCTCGGTGAAAAAATGCGTCAATTTAGATTCAGACGAATTTTAGTAGCATATGCAGCACTGCCGCTTGTGCTCGTCATGATCGTCATGGCATCTAAAGGCCTTCAGCTCGGATTATCGAAAAACGAGTCCGTTTCCATGACAGCCGACTTTGATAACGGTATGGCGCCGATGGAGACGACTGGAGCAGTTTTTGGTATAGGTGAATCGGAAGTTGTATTTACCGAATCGTTTGAGAAGGCTAAAGATTCAAGTTTGAACTTCTCATCAACGATACAAGCACCTGAGTCTCAACAGGATGTTTATCGAGAAGGACGGATGATCATTCAAACCGCGAACATCAACATGGATGTCGAAAAATATGACCAAGTCATGGAGACTCTAAAAACAGTCGTGACACAGTCAGGCGGTTATATTGAAAACGAATCTACTTCGTTTAAATTTTACTACTCTGACACAGACAACTTGAAATATGGATACATCACTTTAAGAATTCCCGCTGGTGGTTACCATTCTGTTATGGATCAAATCAAAACACTTGGTTTGGTGACGATGGAATCAAGCAACGCGAATGATATTACTAAAATGTACCGCGACACGGCATCTGAAATTGAAAATCTAAAAGTGACAGAGTCAAGACTTCGCGAAATTATGCAAAAGGCTGTTGAAATCGCTGATATTTTAGCGATAGAAAATGAGTTAGGACGCGTAAGAAATTCTATCAATGCATATGAGAAGCAGATTCAAGATTGGGAAGCACTAGTGGATATGACGACGATCTCCATTCAACTCAATGAGGTGAAGAGTCTTAAACCAGTTGTTGAACCGATTGATAACAGTTTGTTCGGTAAAGCCAGAGAAGGTTTCATCCATTCCATCAACAGCATTAAACGCGCCATAGAAAATTTCATCATATGGGTTGTCGCGAATTCACCGTTCCTAGTACTATTATCCGTACTGGCAGTGATCATCAGCACAATCTATAAAAAAAGGAGGGCTAAAAAATGAAAAACAAGTTAATTGCCGGTCTAGCACTTTCAATGATCGTCGTTATGGTCGTAGGCATCATGTCTCTAAACGCTCCAACTAAAATGTCTTTGGCTAATACGGACGATTCAAATATAAGGCTCGTAACAGTCACTGGAGAAGGTAAGATTACTGTAAGTCCAGATCTCGCGTATATCGATATAGGCGTTCAAACAAAGAATGCGGATGCCGCAATTGCACAACAAGAAAATGCGAAACTTATGACAGCTGTAGTCAATGCGATTAAAGCAGCAGGTGTAAAAGCAGAGGACATTAAAACAACTGGCTACAGCTTATATCAAACGTACGACTATTTTCCAGATAAACAAAGCGATCCTTATTACGTAGCTAACAACACAGTCAACATTAAAATTAAAGATATCACTAAAGTCGGCACCATCATCGATACAGCAACTGGTGCAGGTGCAAATACGATCAACAGTGTCAGATTTACAGTCGCTGATGATAGCAAATTCTATCAAGACGCTTTAAAACTCGCTATGGCAAATGCAAAAGGAAAAGCGGGCTCGATAATGGGAACATTCAATGTTACGCCTAGCATCCCACATTCTGTAACTGAAGTCAGTTATGGTGGCAATTTGCAATATGACTACTATCCAGCTAAAGGAATGGGCGAAATGGCAGCGGATGTTTCAACACCTATTGAATCGGGTGAAATTACAATAACAGCAACGGTTACCGTTTCATATGATTATTAAGATCCCTTTCAAAATGAAGGCTTTAGCCTTCATTTTTTTTGTGTTTAATCATATCATGCTAATTATGGTATAATAAGAAAAATAGATGCAAAGGGAGAATGTTATGTCACAATCCAGTATAGGAAAAATCGTTATAGTAGATGGCAATAGCTTGATCAATCGCGCTTTTTTTGCCATGTCAGATTTAAGAAATTCGAAAGGAATCTATACCGGTGGCGTTCATGGTTTAACGTCGATGGTATTAAACTTGATAGAGGCATTTGGGCCAACGCACTTTTGTGTTGCATTTGATATGAAAGGTCCAACTTTCAGACACTTGACTTATGATGCATACAAGGGGACGCGTAAAGGCATGCCAGATGAACTTGCGATGCAAATGCCTATTGTAAAAGAAATACTCGACGTTTTAAAAATCGCGAGAATGGAACTTCAAGGGTATGAAGCGGATGACCTCATCGGAACTGTTGCAAAAGCATGCATTAACGAGGGGATGGAAGTCAACATTATCACGGGTGATAAAGATGCACTGCAGCTCGTCGATATAGGCGCGAAAGTTCACATCACGAAAAAAGGGATTACACAGCTTAAAATGTATACAGATAAGGACGTGTTTGAAGAGCTCGGTGTTCATGCAAACCAAGTCATTGATTTTAAAGGATTAAGTGGTGATTCCTCTGATAATATACCTGGCATTCCGAGCATTGGTCCCAAAACGGCTTCAAAATTACTTGAGTCGTTCGGCACGGTAGAGAATCTGATTGAGAACGCTGATAAAATCGAAAATAAGAGAATACGAGATCTGGTGATGACGTTTGCCGAGCAGGCTGTGTTATCGAAAAGACTTGCTACGATTCATACAGAAGTACCGATTGATTTCAGTTTTGATTCACTCTTAATTAAGGAGCCAAATCACGATGAGGCGATCCATCTTTTTAAACATTATGAACTGAATACACTGATGGGCAAGTTAAAACCTACAAATTCGCCTGCTCAAAATGAGTTGAAATGGAAAATTCAGACGGTAGATGCGCTTATGGTCACATTATCAAACTGTAAGTCATTTGGCTTCAAATTGTTTTACGATCAAACAAGTGTTGCGGTTCGGACTTTGTCTGGCGCGAGTTTTCTATGTGGTGATGAAATACTATTAACAAGAGATGTTGAAAGGTTGAGTCTATTAAAACCAATATTTGAGAATTGTGAAATCAAAAAAACGGGTCACGATATAAAGCGAGACTACCTCGTGATGATGGATTTGGGCATCGATATGCAAGGCGTAGAATTTGACACGTTCATTGCAGGGTATTTGCTGAATCCAGCACGTAGAGATTATGATTTAGCGGATCTTTTGTACGAATACGAATCGATTAAAATCACATCAGAAGAGGACCTTTTGGGAAAAGGTGTGAAAAGAATTTTATTTTCTCAAGTGGAACTCGCATCACTGGAGTCTTTTATGGCTTCTCAAATCCATGGACTGGGTTTGCTTAAAAACAACTTT
>DMYC01000105.1 GCA_003482695.1 Clostridiales bacterium UBA8960 | reverse complement strand
GACCGCAATCGCTTTCAATTGTCTCATATCGTAGTCACGACATAGCAACTCAAATGAAGCGGCCAATTGATTAACATGCTGAAAAAAGCCCTCAGATTGACGCAGTCCGCGTTCTCCGGGCTTAACCTTCAGTAGGCTATTCAGTTCAAAAAGAATTCGACCTGTATTTACGTGAGTCAAACACATCGAAGTTGTGTAACAACTCGTATCCACAGCTAATATCATTGCTTATTCCTTGTCTGCAAAATGACTTAATACACCGTTAATGAATTTACCTGATTTTTCGTCCACATATTTTTTCGCGAGATTAACCGCTTCATTTATGCTGACTTTAACAGGAATCCCATCATCATAAAGAATTTCCGTGATGCCCAATCTTAAAATCGAAAGATCGATTTTTGCGATTCGATCTAGTTTCCAGCCTTTAAGGTGCTCGATGATTTTGTTTTCGATCTCATCTTTATGGTCTAGCCATAAATTTAATACAACCTTTATATAATCGATGTCTAGTGACTCTTCATAGTGCGATAGCATTTTATCGATTTCATAAGATTTTTGAATCTCCATTTGATAGAGAATCTCCATCGCGACTTCGCGACTTCTAATGCGGTTCATGCGTCCTCCTAACATGAAAACGACTAACTTCACAGAAGCCAGTCAGTTCTCCACGTTTTATTTACCCTTTACTTTTATTGATGCCTTCAACGACTACATTAACTGCTGCCACTTTAAATCCCGTCATCGACTCAATCGCCAACTTTACGTTTTCTTGAACCATGCATGCGACCTCGTGGACTTTTGTGCCATAATCGACGATTACACTAAGATCAATGGTAACAACATCTTCATTCATTTCAACGTGTACACCCTTATTGAAATTTTTCTTTCCTACGATCTCCATCATTTCCTGAGGGAACGAACCGCTTAAATCCTTAATGCCTTCTATTTCAGCAGCCGCAATAGAACCGATAACCCCTATCACATCATCTGCAATGTTAACTTTTCCATGTTTATATGCATCAATTATCATATTTTCAGCCATGTCATGCCTCCTTTGAACAAGCTATAATGATATTATAGCAAATCCGCAAATTATATACAAATAAAACAGCCTCTCATAAAAAAGAAAAAGATGTCGCCGATTTTCATCGAAAGCGCCATCTCGTCCTATAAAATCATGTTTTAAATTAGAATCGTAACGCGATTATTCTTCGTGACATTCGCAGTCGCATGACTCATCATCGCAGCACTCACATTCATCCGTGAATTCTATGATAACACCACAGTTAGGACATTCAACATCTTCGCCCTTATCAATTAAATTGCCATCAACAAAGAAAGATTTCCCACAATCAGGACAGTCAACTTCTTCAAAATCTTCGTCCTCATCTTCATCTTCAAAGTCATCGTCATCCATTTCATAGATGTCGTCTTCAAGATTTGCAAGGTCTTCATCAATTGTTTCAAGATAATCGTCAAGTTCAACTACAGCATCGTTGAGATCGTCGAGCTCATCGTAAACGCTGTCCACTTCATCTGCAAAAGCCTCTAAAACTTCGATGATTTGAAGCAACAACTTGCCCTCTTTCGAGTCGTTACTAATTTCCATGCCCTCGGCTAATCCTTGTAGATAAGCCACCTTTTCATGCATATAGCTCATGTGAATCCCTCCTTTAGTGGGTAATTTATATTAAATTGACTAAGTCAATTTAATTCAAATTAAGCTCTTGACAAGTATTCGCCAGTACGTGTGTCAATTTTAATCTTATCGCCTTCGTTAACAAAGCCCGGCACCTGAATTTCAGCGCCCGTTTCAACGATTGCTTTCTTTGTTGAGTTAGTTGCCGTATCGCCTTTTACCCCTGGCTCTGATTCAGTGACCAGTAAAACGACAAAGTTTGGCGGTTCAACAAGGAAGCATTTGCCTTTGTAAAATTTAAGCGTCGCACTATCATTTTCCTTAATGTAGAGAATTGCGTCTTCAACTTGCTCAGCTTGTAAAGGAATTTGATCATATGTTTCATTATCCATGAAGTAATATAAGTCGCCTTCTTGATAAAGATATTGCATCTCTTTTGTTTCGATGTGTGCTCTAGGAAACTTTTCAGCTGGATTGAATGCTTGTTCTCTTATCGTTCCATTAATTAAGCTTTTGTACTTCGTTCTTACGAACGCAGCGCCTTTTCCCGGTTTAACGTGTTGAAAATCAATGATGACAAATGGCTCACCGTTTATTTCAAATGTAACACCTTTTCTAAAATCACTTGCAGCTATCATGTTATACCCTCCAAAATAATAATCAAACTTAGACCACCAATAATTATAGCCTTAAACACATTTGATTGTCAAGAATTCTCCATACTAAGATTCTAACAGATGTCCCTTTAGAGTGCAAATGAATCAGACTTCGTTCTTTATAAAAATTCGGCTGAGATTTCTTCGGCGACTTCCTCGATTGTTTTGTTGTCAATCTCCACGGTCAAATGCGCCGTACTTGCGTACAAAGGCGCTCTGACTCTAAGCAACACCTCGATCGTGTTGTCCTTAAGCATCGGCCGGTTTGCCGTCTCTCCATCCAAGTGGCTTAACAACTGCTGGATGGATCCTTTTAAATAGACGACATGGCCTAAATTTTTGAGCATCATCGTGTTCACAGGATTCATCACGATACCTCCACCTGTGGAAATTACTGCATCGCGTACTGAACTCAACTTTTCTACAAGGTCAACTTCCAGATTCCTAAAATGCTTCTCGCCGTAGAGCTCAAAAATTTTGCCGATTGAAAGGCCTTGCATCTCTTCGATCATTTCGTCGGTATCGAAAAAATTAAATGCCATGCGTCTCGCAAGCGCTCTGCCAACACTTGACTTTCCAGATCCCATCATGCCAATCAATATGATGTTCATGCAAAATCACCTTTCAAAGCTAATTTTTCCATGCGTTTAATATAGTCGATGTCCTGTGCATATTTATGCAAAGTCTCTTGAGTAATATCTCCCGCTATATATTTTTCAAATAAATTGGTGTCCAAATTCACCATACCCTGTTTTTTTCCGACGATGAGCGTGTTTCTCAGCTCTTGCAGTGCATCAGCCATGATATGCGTTCGCGTTGCTGCATTTGGCAGTAATAGTTCATAGACGAGAACCCTACCGCCTTCAAATTTACCTGGAACCAAAAGTTGAGAAATGACACCTAAGAGATTATGTGAAAGTTTCAACTTCCGATTTGCGATGCGCTCTTGTTTGCTCATCGCAATTAGAGATTCAATGGATGTCACTGCATTTATGGAAGATAAACCCGCGATTACAAGCTTCCCTGATTCAGCAATTTGAAGTGCCAACTCGGCAATATTGTCTTCTCCGATATCGGATATCATGACCACATCGGGATCGTGTCGCATGATGCTTCGTACCCCTTCGTAAATGGACTCGGTGTCAGTTCCGACATCTCTTTGCAGCACAATAGACTGACCATGCTTAAACAAATATTCAATTGGCGATTCCACCGTTATGATATTGAGTTTATGATGATCATTCAGATGCTGAACAATCGCAGCCATCGTCGTAGACCTTCCAGACCCGGACGCGCCGCTTACGAGCAACAAACCGCGTCCCTGTTCCGCAAGCTCAAATACGGAATCAGGCAACCCCAAAGACTCCTTTGAAGGCACAACGAGTTTAAGAATGCGTATCGAAATACTGTATGTCCCGCGTTGCTTTACGATATTGACTCTAAACCTGCCGAATTCGGTCACAGAAAAGCTGAAATTCAGCTCGCCAGTCATCTCTAATTTTTTCAACTGAACGTCATCGCATAAAGCTTTTACCGTTTCTGCGATCACTTCATTAGAAGATAACTCACTTCCTTCAATCGCTTGAAGCATGCCATTGACTCTAAGCATCGGTCTAGCATAAGGCGCAATGTGTATGTCTGACGCATTCAGCTCAATTGCCGCTTTTATCAAATCTTCTCTGCGCATTTTCCACCTCGATTAACTTTATTGTTTTTCTTTTACGATAGACATGACCTTTGTCGTCATCAAATCGATGGCAACCTTGTTATAGCCACCTTCAGGTATAATGATGTCGGCATATTTTTTTGTTGGTTCAATGAATTGCTCATGAGCCGGCTTGACCGTTGCCAAGTACTGCTCGATCACAGACTCGAGGGTTCTGCCGCGTTCATTGATATCGCGCGTGATGCGCCTGATGATTCTCACATCGGCATCAGTGTCGACGAAAATTTTGATGTCCATCAAATCGCGCAAACGCTTATCTTCCAGAATCATGATGCCTTCTATAATAATAATTTCTTTGGGTGCGACAGATACGGAATTTTCTTCTCTATTGTGTTTCGAAAAGTTGTAAATCGGTTTTTCAATACTTTGATGGTTGCAGAGCATTTTGACATGCTCAATCAATAACTCCGTATCAAAAGCCAAAGGATGGTCATAATTTGTCTTGACACGTTCATCAAATGTCAAATTGCTTTGATCCTTATAATAAGCATCTTGTTCAATAATCAGTATGTTTTCATCAGGCAACGATTTAAAAATAGCAGTTGCGACAGTGCTCTTACCCGAGCCCGTTCCACCCGCTACGCCAATAACGACCGGCTTATTCATGCTAACCCTCCTCAGAATTGCGCTTTGCGCTTATTTATCAGATGCGACCATCCGTAACATGTAATATGGTTTCACTGGTTTATCAATCGGTATTTTTATGATTTGCTTCGCATGTGGTGCCACTTGAATCGACTCCCCTTTTTCATCGAACATCGATTCGACTGTGTGCTCGCTATAGTAATACTCAGGGCCAATAATCTCGATGCGGTCTCCCGTTTTAAAGTTATTGCGCTGTTCGATGGTTGCGAGCCCCGTTTCGTCATCGTAGTCAAGAACGACACCGATAAAATCATAAGTTCTCACATAGGAACTGGTGGTATATAACTGATCTTCATGAGTCGGCTTTCCATCATAAAAGCCGGAAGTGAATTCTCGGTGCGATACCTTTTGAAGTTCTTCAAACCATTCTGGATTGAACTTGTAATTTTCTGGATCATCATAAAACATATCGATCGCTTGTCTATAAGCGCGGACAATGGATGCAACATAATAGATCGTTTTCATTCGGCCTTCGATTTTAAGGCTGTCCAGCCCAGATTTTATCAAATCCGGAATCGCATGAATCATGCACAAATCTTTTGAATTGAAGAAAAATGTGCCGTCTTCTGTTTCCTCCACTGGAAAATACTCACCTGGCCTCGTTTTCTCCACCAAATTGTATTCCCATCTGCAAGGCTGTGCACAAGCACCTCTATTGGCGTCGCGTCCAGCCATGTAGTTGCTCATCAAGCATCTCCCAGAATAGGAAATGCACATCGCACCATGTACAAATGACTCAAGTTCCAGTGTTGTCGGTGTTTTCGCACGTATTTCCGCCACTTCATCAAACGACAGTTCTCTCGCTAAAATGACGCGCTTTATCCCTTGTGCATGCCAAAAATTGGCACTCATGTAATTGGTGTTGTTTGCCTGCGTGCTCAAGTGAACTTCCAACTCTGGTGCATGCATTTTTATGAACATGAACGTGCCAGGATCGGACAAAATGACAGCATCAAGACCGATGTCTTTTATTTGATCAATATATGATTCCAAATAATGAATGTCTTCATTATGCGGGATGATATTCAATGTAAGGAAGACTTTTTTCCCACGTTCGTGAGCAAAGGCAACACCTGCCTGCATGTCTTCAAATGAAAAATTCTTTGCAGCAGCGCGTAGCCCAAAAACTTGACCGCCGATATACACTGCATCAGCACCGTAAATAATGGCGTATTTGAGTTTCTCCAAATCGCCTGCTGGTGCCAACAATTCTACACGCTTCATGCGCTTCCTCCTTTTTTATAACTGATTGCCAAACCATCTCCCATAGGTAAAACCGTCGTTTCCAGTTCAGGATGGTTTGTGATGTACGCAAGATACTTGCGCATTCTCTTGACGATGGTAATTTTGCGTTTCACCAAATACAGGTTTGTGGCAATCATACCTTTATAAAGCACATTATCAGATACGATAACGCCACCTTCGCTTAACATGGGATAGCAAAGGTCAAAAAATGCCTGATAATGCCCTTTGGCAGCATCTATGAATATGAGGTCGAACTTTTTCTCGAGTTGCCCTAGAACAGTCGAAGCGTCCCCTAAATGCTGCGTAATGGCCACTTGAGGGTGTGCTTTTCCAAGTGCCGCAAATGTCTCTTTAGCCTTCTCGTACATGCTCTCATTAAGTTCTATGGTATCGATGGTTCCCTCTTCCATCTCAAGTGCAATCAAAGATCCTGAATAACCAATAGCTGTACCGATTTCCAGTACAGCTTTTGGCTTAAACGTCTTTAAAAACACTTTTAAGAATTGAGCGATTTCAGGTTGTACGATAGGAACATGATGTTCCCTAGCATAGTTTGCAAGTTCTGATAAAAATAGATCTGTTTCGTTGATAAGCGATCTGATATACGTTTCTACATGAGGATCGACAATCTT
>DMYC01000178.1 GCA_003482695.1 Clostridiales bacterium UBA8960 | reverse complement strand
TATCAAGAGATGAATGATGCACTTGTGGCTGTGCTAAAACTATAATAATAGTGCTAACACATAAAAGAACCCTCGAACAGGTTTTTACTGGTCGAGGGTTAGTTTTTTGCTGAACCGTTTGCTGACGATCACGACACAATTGGGTTTACGATTGAATCAGCAGATCTGTCTCCACATTCAATCCCTTAAATGCCCAAGATGGAATAATTTCACCAAACGCATATTGTTGAACGTGTAATACATCGCCATCAGTTAAGCTGTACACGATTACTGTGCCGTGGTCGGTATCGATGATCCAATACTCCCGAACACCGCTATTCGCATAGAGGCTGAGCTTCTTAAGCATGTCTTTTCCACGCGTACTTGGTGAGAGGACCTCTACCACCAGCGTGGGCACACCGTGATATTTGCCCTTCTCATCGATATTTTCCGAATCGCATATCACGAGAATGTCTGGCTGCACGATATTAGGATCATCTTCAAATTTTGGCGAATCATTTTTGAGCCGTACATCAAAGGGCGCAATTAACGGACTACATGTTTTCCCTTTAAAAAAATTATAAAGTTGAACAAAAATCTCTCTGATTGCAACTTGATGTGCATGACTTGGCGAAGCCATTAAATAGATTTCACCATCAATAAGCTCGTATTGGGCTTCTGTATTTTCAGTGATCTCCAAAAACTCAGATAGCGTTACTCTTCTTCGCAGATAGTACTGTGCAGTGCTCTCCTGCACCACATAGACCATGGGATCTTGATAGGGAATAAGCTTCGCTACCCCTCTCTCGTTTTTAGTAATGATAACCTCATTGCCATCCATGGCTTCTTTAAGATACTTTCCAAAAGCATTTTGCATAATTGATGTACTCACGCGCATATATTCCACCTCCGTTTAGGTATATTATACGCTTGTTTTAGCTAAAATTCAAATTGTTTTTAGCTGTTTCGTTTCTGACACCCTTTGTCCCTAGTCCATACTACGAGTTTGAAACGCATTATGTTGACGATGTACAGATTTTATCCGTCAAAGTTTATAAAGGTAATCATACGCCCTATACGATTTCTGGGAAGTCATACATGCGGCGGGATACGTCAACCGTACAAACTGACACGATTACGCATCAAAGAGCAAAAATCAAGCGAAACAGTCGGTTGTTCGCGAAAAAGTACAAGAAACACGTAAAATACGAAAGACCGGACGATTGATTATCGTCCGGTCTTAAATCATTATATATTCACAGTGGCATCACCCGTGATAAGTCAAAAAACACCCCGACTCACATCAATGTTCTCCTGCTCTAGTCGCAACCCCAGCTTCAATATCCCTTCAAGTATCATCCTACAGTCCCGATCAGAATCCTTTTCATTTTTCATTTCATTTTCCAGCATTTTTTCGATTTTCTCTTTATATAAGCCATGGATCTCAATCGCTACATCGCGATGCTTTAACAATGTCATTTCATCCATAAGCATTGGTTTGACTTTTGGTATGATGTTTTTAAGCGTTCTTAATATTCTTACACCACCTAAGTCAATATCCGACCAGTGATAGTAATCCGCTTCAGGAAAAGATCGGTATAACCACGCAAAGAACTGCCTTTTTACACTACTTGCAAATCCGCCGTGATAAACCAGCAATACCTGTTCAGGTTTGTGCCATATCATTAGCTCATACGTTGCGCGATTCTCTATACTGATGATGGTCCGAATCGATTTGCTTGGTTTAATCTCGCGTATTTCTCGAACATAATTTCCAAGAAGAACAGCACCTTGATCAAGCGCTATGGCATCATAGTTGCCGCTTTCAAGCACCAAATGTATTGACCCGCAGAAATAAATCAGCTCTGGATTGGCGTATAGGCATACCATTTGCAGGGCATCTACATCTTCATCCATCTCGTTGTACCGTCTGATAACGCTTTCAAATCTACTCTTAAGATTGTTTTGAAAGAACTTGGAATCACCAAATACACTCGCGCTAAACACTCTTTCGTGGACAGAAGTGAAGGACAGCTTATCAAGTTCAATCATACATCGAATGAGTTCCGAATCGATTTCCGGATCCATTGTGAGTAGATTACCGAACTTACCGGATCGATTGAAACGTTGAATCAGATCCTGTTTTAGCGTATCCATCCAATCGTAGTTTTTAAAAGCATATGAATTCAGTGTCTCAACCATTTTTTCGTAGAGATTATAGGTAACTTCCAGACCGGTGACCTTATACGCCCTGGTGATCGCCTCTTGATCTTGATTAAGCCAAATTGCATTAAGCAGATTACCTTCTTCAAAACGAATCCAGCTGTAATCTAACAGCCCATCATTTTTGAGATCTCTTAGAGCTTCAAAAAACGTTGATTTTTGCTCATAGTTTTCGAAATCAACTTTTTTAAAATCTGATGCTTTGACCATAATGCGCCGTTGCTGTTCTTCTCTTGTTTTAAAAATATTGCTTTTCTCATACTTTTTGATCAGCACCTGCATAATCATTTTTTTATAGTTGTGTTTTAAACTGTCCAAAACGACCTCCCAATATCAAAACCCTATTCGCTTAATCGTTCACTTCCAGCAACTCTTTCTTTTCGAAGGCTTTCACAAAGGAGATGTTATCCGTTCTGAAAACGCATAGGTTTTGATCGACATGTGGCGTAATATCGACGATTTTATCAGGTGGAGCAGAGATGATTGCCTGTAGTTTGAACTTGCGAAGCAGCTTCAAGCTTTCCTCGATACGCTGCTGGTCCATCTTGCTGAAAGCTTCATCGAAAACGATCAGTCTCAACGTTTCCGAGCTCGTTCCCGAGTGAGCGATTCGATACATGTGTGCAAAAGATGCCAAAACCGAAATATAAAATGGAGTCTGAGTCTCTCCACCTGATTTTTTCAGTAATGTTTTGGATAGGCGTTGCTCATCACCATTTTGATCTTTAACGACTAGGTCAAAGTTTAAATAAGACCTATAATCCGTGTAGTAGGCAATATTCTTTTCCAGTAGCGCACGTCGTTCCGATGAAACTTCGTCACCTACATCAACAATCAGCCTAAAGAGTTCCTCAATCGCCTCATGGTGTTTTTGGTTGAACGCGTAAGACATGATGCTCATGCCGTCCCGTAGTAGCAAATCATCCATGATCATATCATAATAGATGCGCATTTCAGCTTTGGGTTTGACCTCAAATCTATAATTATCCGTACCGAACGGACTATCTTTAATCGCAACATTAAGCTCCTTGATTTGCGCAAAAACTGTGTCGAAATTCTCTTTTAGCTTCGCTAAAAACTCATCACGGAACTGTTCTGATGTCTTATCACGCGCATCTTTGATCTTATCGACATAGTCTGGCAACTTGGTATCCTTTAGCACCACCAAGGCTTGTTCAAATGCAAGAATATTTTCAGACACAGTGTCATGAGACATATGGTAAACCCGATTGTATTCCTCACGTAGTCGATCCAAATCTTTTTTTAACCGATCCTTGTCTGTTCCAGCCGCTTTCGAGCTTCGACTGTAATTCTGGTTGATTTGGTCCGCACTTAGACTTTCTATGAGTTTATCAAAGCGTTCTTTAGCTTCTTCAAAAACCTGCTTATAGATTTCTGCTCTGACAAAACCATCACTCTGTTTTATCAAGTCCATCTCCACTGGAATTTCGATAATCTTCAGGCGCTCGATGTCCTTTTCAAGTCCACCCATTTGGCTCGCAGTTCTCATCAGTTTTTGGTCGGCTTCCCTTATTGATTTTCCGAGCTGATTGATCTTTTGATCCAGTTTTAGTATAAACGTCAAATCTAGGCTGTTCTTTTCCGTAATCTTATTTTCAATCATGACTTGGCTAGCTTTGATATCATGGATCAACGGCAATCGTTTCATATGGATTTCAATTTCATGATCTGAAAGGGGTTTAACCTCACACTTGTCTTTTAAGTGCTTCACCTTTTCTGTAGCTACAAGCATATCATGAGTCAAAGTCTCCAAGTTCGCTTTCGCAATCTCCAATTGCTGTCTAATTGAATTGCGTCCGATATAAGGAATCCGCCATCGCTCAGGATTGATTTGTCTTATGACATAGTTCTGATAGAGCATCCCCGAATCTGTAATTCCGGTCGAATGTGATCTAAGATCGTCTACTGACTCACAGGCCATAACATTGCCTAGCACGTAGTTGATGAAAACATTGGCCCCATCATGCACTGTTGTAACGAAGCTCGCCAGACTGCCTTCACGCGCTTTCGGCTGGAGCTTCTTAAGCC
>DMYC01000430.1 GCA_003482695.1 Clostridiales bacterium UBA8960 | reverse complement strand
AGCCGTATCGATCAAAATGTAATCTTTATCTTTAAACGCCTCCAGTGCCTCTTGAAGCTCGCCTGCTTCATAGATGACCTCCAGAGGAATGCCCAAAATTTCACTATACGTTTTTAACTGTTCAACCGCGGCGATTCGATAAGTGTCCGCCGTGATCAAACCGATTTTTTTGTTCTCAACAAGTGCCAAACGCGCAGCAATTTTTGCTAAAGTCGTCGTTTTGCCCACTCCAGTTGGTCCTAAAAACATGTAGATATTGGGTTTATTAAGCAAGTCGGTATCAATTGTTTTGATATCGCCAAGATATTCTCTCGTTATGACTTTCATCGCATTCAATATCGTCTCATGATTTTTTTCATTGATGTTGATTTGCCTTTGAACAATTTCTAAAACTTTTCTAGAAATGGATTCTTGAATATCAAGGCCATTAAGTAACTCAATATATTTGTCTTCTGGAGTCTTTTGCGAAGCCGGTGCTTGATGCTCAATATTTTCGACTTTCTTTATTAGGCTTGTAACCATCTCTTTAAGTTCAGTCAGCTCACTATGGTCTGAATGAACAACATTTTCGATCGGCTTGGCCTTTACCTCTTCAACAGGCATTTCGCGTTTGATGGGTGCCTTTTCAACAACGGCTTCATCAACAGCTGCAACCACCTCAATCAACGGTTTCTTAAAAAACCTGAAAAGTCCACCCGTTTTGATTTTTCTCGTATTCAGTATGACAGCGTCTAAACCGAGTTCGCTTTTTATTTTGATCATTGCTTCATTCATATCTTTTACGATATATCGTTTTACTTTCATTAAACGGTCACCATCCCAGCAGATTGAATATCAATATCCGATTCAATTTCATTATAAGACAATACGATAAGATCCGGTATTGCTTGAGTTGACATGCGTTTGAAATAAAGCCTTACAATAGGTGCTGTTACCACAATCGGCAGTTCACCCATCTGCATCAGCTTTCTGACTTCCGTTGCCAAACTTGCCAATATGCCCTGTGTTTTTAATGGGTCGATTGACAAATACGTGCCATTTTCATTTTGATCAATGGCTTCCATCAGCATATTCTCAAGCTGTTGTTCCAATGTAACCACTTTCGCTTGACCGAACGGGAAATAATTCTTGGATAGCTGTCTTGATAGCTTCTGTCTTGCATATTCAGTGAGAATATTGATGTCTCTCGTAGAACGTGCATGATCCGCAAGTGCTTCCAGTATCGTCACGAGGTTTCTAATAGAAACCCCTTCTATCAGCAAGTTCGCAAGTACCTTTTGTACGTCGCCAATATTCATGAGACCAGGTATCAACTCATCTACTAGCGAAGGATTCGTTTCTTTTACGTTGTCGATCAGTTGTTTGACGTCTTCGCGATTGAGCAGTTCATAACTGTACTTCTTGATCACTTCAGTCAAATGAGTCGAAATGACGGATGAAGGATCAACAACTGTATAACCAAGCAATTCCGCTTTTTCCCTTAAATCGGAGCGAATCCACTTTGCTGGAAGCCCAAACGCTGGTTCAATTGTCTCGATTCCCTCAATTTCACCTTCAACGGATCCCGGACTCATTGCCAAATAATGGTCAAAAACAATATTCCCCTTTGCCATGTCATTGCCTTTTATTTTTATTAAATACTGATTGGAATCCAATTGAATATTATCTCTAAGTCTTATAATCGGAACGATTAGACCGAGCTCAAGGGCAATTTGTCTTCTAATCATAACCAGTCTGTCAAATAAATCGCCCCCTTGATTCGGATCGGCTAACGGAATAATGCCGTAACCAAACTCCAGCTCAATGGGATCCACTTGAAGGAGCGGCATGATATTCTCAGGCCGTCTCATGTCATCTTTAGAAGTGTCCGGTTCAATTGCTTCAGTCTCTAGTACTGCATCTGCAATCTTTTTATTGTTCATGGTCGTATAACCTGCAAACAATATTAATGCACCTATTGATAAAAACGGAAAATTTGGTAGCGGTGTTGCCGCACCTAAAAGTATAACGACAGCACCCACTAAGAACAGCACTTTACTTTGTGCAAACAGCTGACTGACGACATCAGACCCTAAATTGGCCTCAGATGCTGCCCTTGTAACAATGATACCGGTTGCAACTGAAATCATCAGTGCTGGCAATTGACTCACCAAACCATCGCCAACCGTTAAAAGGGTGAATTTTTGCATCGCCTCAGGTAAAGTCAGCCCCATCGTTAAAGTACCAAGGGCAAACCCCGCTAAAATATTGATTACAGTAATCAGTATACCCGCGATTGCATCACCTTTTACAAACTTGCTGGCACCGTCCATTGCGCCGTAAAAATCGGCTTCACGCTGTATCTTTTTTCTACGGAACTTCGCATCATTTTCAGTGATTAGTCCTGAATTCAAGTCGGCATCGATCGCCATTTGCTTACCTGGCATCGCATCGAGTGTAAATCTTGCTGCGACTTCAGATACTCTCTCTGAACCTTTGGTTATAACTAAAAATTGTATAATGACTATAATGACGAATATGATGAAACCGACGATTGCATTGCCCCCAATAACAAAGGATCCAAACGACGCTATAACCTCTCCAGCTGCGCCTGTTGACAAGATGCTCATTGTGGTTCTGATATTAAGGGCTAGCCTGAAAAGTGTCGTGACGAGCAATATAGAAGGAAAAACACTGAACTCCAGCGTCTCTTTAACAAACATGGAAAGCATTAATATAATCAGAGAAAGTGAAATGTTAAGCGCAAGAAAAAAATCCAGAAGGCCAAGTGGCACTGGTACAATAATCAATACGATAATGGTTACGACAAGCATCGCGACTATAACGTCGCTGAATTTCATCATGGAAGCCTCCTAAGTGCTATTTTTTGATTGAAAATACATATGCGAGTACTTCAGCAACCGCTTCATATAAATCAGCAGGAATAAATGAGCCAATATCCACATTTTTGTATAACGTTTGAGCCAGTGGTTTGTTTTCAACAATAGGAACTTTGTTTTCATCAGCGATTCTTTTGATGTTCTGAGCAATCAAGTCTTGACCCTTGGCCGTTACGATAGGCGCATCCCCGAGCTTGGCGTCATAACGCAATGCAACGGCGAAATGAGTCGGGTTCGTAATGATGACGTCTGCTTTTGGGACTTCTTGCATCATCCTGCTCATAGCGAGTGCGCGTTGTTTTTCCTTGATTTTCGATTTGAGTTGGGGGTCGCCCTCACTTTGCTTATACTCTTCTTTTACTTCCTGTTTCGTCATCATCAGGTCTTTTTTGTTCTTCCATTTTTTAAATGCAAAGTCGAAAAGTGCGATTACGAACAGCAGTATGGCACATCTGATGACGACACCAAAAACCAGTTCCCACAAAATAACCACGATAGGGCCTAGCTCAAGTTCCAATGTAATCAACATTCTATTTAAGTTGTCGATTATATAGGTTAGAGACACCACTAAAAGCAGAACCGCTTTAGCGATAGACTTGACCATCTCCACGAGTGAACGCGACGAAAACATATTTTTGAACCCTTTAATCGGATTTATCTTTTCAAACTTCGGCTTTAAAGTCTCTGTCGTAAAAAGGAACCCAACTTGTATATATGAGACAAAAACACCAAGCACAAGTGCAACGAGCAATAATGGCAAAGACATTTTCAGAATAAATAGAACCGTTTCACTAAAAAACAAGCGAATGCCGTTTGATCCAAATAAAGCAGCTGTATCTTCAGTCATATTCATAGCGTAATGATAATAGGAAATCAAATTTTCAACATAGAAATCACTTAAAAATGAAAATGCCATAAAGACTGCCAAAAGTGTTACGGCACCATTAAGATCCTTTGACTGTGCGATTTGTCCTTTATCCCTTGCATCCTTGATTTTCTTATAGGTGGGCTGTTCCGTTTTCTCTTCAGAGAAGAGTTGTAAATCGAATGCCTTTAACATTGCCGCCTCCTAAGTCGAAATCACTAATAGAAATTGATGAACTCCTTTATATAATAGAATCCATAATCTAAAATGTTGCTGAAAATTTCATACATGAACGGCATTAAGATGATGAACAACAAGAGTCCAAAGAATATTTTAAATGGCATCCCCAATACGAAAATGTTCATGCCCGGCATCGCTTTGGACAATAAACCCAATATTATGTTGGCAATCAGTATTGAAATAACAAAAGGGGCAGCAATCTGTAAGCCGATGACGAAGGACTGCTGAACAATTTCAATGAGCATACCCAACGATTCAGATATTTTTAGGAAAGAGCCCAACCCTATTCTGGAAAAGGAGACAATCAATGCCGTTATAAGTTCATGATGCATGTTCAGCATCAAAAAAATCAAAGTTGAAAAAACATAAAAAACATTGGATGTGATCGGAATTTGTGACTCATCGAGTGGATTGATCACACTTACGATGGAGTACCCCAACTCATGATCGATGATATCCCCAGAAAAATAGATGAAGTTAAAAAAAACGGATAAAATCAGCCCTATAAACAAACCGATCATCAGTTCATTCATCAGCAACATTCCGAATGCAAGGAAAGTGGATACGTCGTAAGAAATGGTCGTATCAACAAATGGATACACCAAAATTGTCGTGAAAAAAACAAGTCCGATTTTCATTGGTACGGGATAATTTCGGCTACCAAATATTGGTGCTGTAACAATCATACCTGTAAATCTACCTGCGATAAGAAAAATATTGAGCAAAGGAATTGAAACTTCCATAAGCACTCCTAATATATTATGAGGTCAATCATACTGAGCACATAATTTGTGTACTCGACCAACGAATTGATCATCCATGATCCAGTAATCAGCATCACGACAAAAACGACGATTATTTTAGGCACAAAAGCAAGTGTTGCTTCCTGAATTTGAGTAGTCGCTTGAAAAATAGCGATAATAAGACCGACAAGCAATCCGCTTAGCAACATTGGGGATGATAGTACCAATATGATTTTAATGGATTCAGAAAATAAATCTATGATCATTTCTTCAGTCATAACACCCCTCCTAGCGAATGCTTAGGATCAGCTTTTCAATGATTAAATGCCAACCATCCACCATTATAAAAAGCAGAATTTTAATTGGCAATGATATCATTACCGGAGGCAACATCATCATTCCAAGTGCCATAAGCGTCGATGCGACAATCATATCCACGACTATGAATGGCATGAAAATAAGAAAACCGATTTCAAAACTCAACTTTAGCTCACTTAAAATGAACGCGGGTATCAAAACAGTCAAACTGATGTCATCGTTTGAAGAGATCTCCTGCACACCTGAAATATTCAAAAAAAGCGCTAAATCTTTGGAGCGCACTTGTGATAGCATGAAATCCTTAAAAGGATCCGATGCCAAATCAACAGCCTCTTCCATCGTTACAGTGCCTTCTTGAAGCGGAACATATGCATTTTCATAAACATCCGTGAAAACAGGTGACATGACAAACAACGTGATAAATATCGCAAGTCCAATCAACGTCTGATTTGGAGGCGTTGATTGGAGTGATAAAGCACGACGAACAAATCCTAACACAATGATCACTCTCGTAAAAGATGTCATCATGATTAAGATTGAAGGCGCTAAAGATAAAACGGTTAACAAAACTAGAATTTGTATGCTATTTGCAATTTGAATATCCCCATCTTCTCCAGAAATCGTAATGTTGATATCCGGTATTTGAATCGTGGCAGCAAAATCAACCTGATTTGCGAACGCGATGGCCATAACAGCGATGAGAACAATAAGTAATTTAGATAATCCCCCGTTTTTAAACATCTCCATCTTCCTTTGAATGGTTTTCTGTCTCTCTTTTTCTGACTGATTTTTTGAGCTGCTCAAAAAAAGCACCTGTTTGAGTTTCAATTTTTTTTGAATGCTCAATATTCAGATGCTCGCGCTTATCAATGACAGTCATTCCACTTTTGTCACTGCCAATCAAATAGTGAACGCCATCGAGTTCGATCAAATAAAAGAACTTATCATTTGATATTGCGATGCGTTCAATCACCTTAATATTTCTCTCGCCAAGCGTCGAAAAGTGACGTTTTGTCACCAATCTCGAGAGCCCCCATAATAAGAACAAAAACACTGTGACCACAATAATATATTTTATCGTGAACATAGTGTCATTTGAATTCGAATTTCCAGTTAAAATTGCAACGGAATTAGCGAATATGATCATCACATAATCACCTATCCCAATACTTTCTTAACTGCTTCTATAACGCGATCCGCCTGAAATGGCTTCACGATGAAATCTCTTGCACCCGCCTGAATGGATTCAATAACCATGGCTTGTTGCCCCATTGCTGAACACATGACCACTTTAGCAGAAGGATCAAACGCTTTAATCTCTTTAACAGCTTGTATACCATCAACTTCCGGCATCGTTATATCCATTATTACAAGTTCTGGCTTTAGCTCCTTATATTTCTCGATTGCTTTTTGACCGTTTTCAGCCTCTCCAACAACTTCATAGCCGTTTTTAGTCAAGACATCCTTGATCATCATCCTCATAAATGCTGCGTCATCGACTACTAATATTGTATTAGCCATATTTATCCTCCTTAAAGTTATTCGCTAATTTTCCTAGGTATTATAATATCTGTGATTCTGATACCGTAGTTTTCATCGACAACAACAACTTCGCCTTTAGCAATTTTTTTACCATTAGCCAGTACATCAAGCGGTTCACCCACTAGACGATCAAGTTCGATTACGGTTCCTACTCCAAAATCTAGAATTTCATTGATTTTTTTGCCTGTTTTACCTAATTCCACGGTAATTTCAAGCGGTACATCTCTGATTAAATCTATATCATTATTATAATACATTTNNGAGCAGAATTGCTATCAAAATTTTCAAATTGTAAAGGAACAGCGCTAACTTTTTCAGCTGAAACCCTTGGTCTGCTCTCTTCTTCATAGTAATATTGGCTCTTAGGAGGTTCACTTTTTGTAACTATTTTCTCTTCTGTCTGTTTAGGTGCTTCCTGTTTTACCGGTTTTACTTGTGGTTCAGGTTCAGGTGTTTTCTTGCTTCCTATTATAGTCGAAACCATCTGCTTAGCGACTTGAAGAGGCAATACTTGCATGATCTCACTATCTATCAAATCGCCAACTGTCATTCTAAAAGAGATTTTAACCACTTGGTCGTCTTTATCAAGACCAAATTGACTATAATCCAGTTGACCTATTTGCTCATGATATGCTTCAGGGGGTGATATATCGATCTTTTTTCCAAGCATCTCAGACAGTGATGTTGAAGAAGACCCGATCATCTGGTTCATCGCCTCACTGATTGCACTCAGATGAAGGTCGTTTAATTCATTGGATATGTTGGTTCCATCGCCACCCATCATTAAATCCGTGATGATTTTGACGTCCTTTTCATGTAAAATCAAGAAGTTAACGCCTTCTATGCCCACTTTGTAGACGATGTTAATCAACACGGAAGGATCGATAAATTCTTCAGCGAGTTCAGACATCGTTGTCTCTGCAACTTTTGGTGTTGTAATTGTAACTTTTTTATTCAATAAGGTGAACAGGGTCGTAGCAGCAGTACCCATGCTGATATTACCGATTTC
>DMYC01000043.1 GCA_003482695.1 Clostridiales bacterium UBA8960 | reverse complement strand
TGTTTAACCAAATTCTAACCATTCTTTAGTTAGATAATCATTGAACTTCAATTAAAAGTATGTTATAGTGAAATTGTAGTAAAGAGGAACACCGGTTTATTTGCTCAAGGAGGCAATTATGAAAACGAATCATTCGACAAATTCTATAAATGTTCAATTTGGACTTGATGGTAGAATCATTTTTAAACCATATGGGGTTGATGAACTTGATACAAAAAATACAAAAAGAAGAAAGTAAGAGAACGACCTTATGACAAATAGAGAAATGAGAAATCTATGGTTGACACTCCTTGGTAAGGGTGTCAGCCAAATGGGTTCAAAATTATTTGGTTTTGCGATGAGTTTTTACATTCTCAAAACGACAGGTTCAGCGCAAAGTTTTGCAATTTCTTTATTGATAACCACTTTACCAGGCGTATTTTTAAGTCCGCTTGCGGGTGGTCTTACGGATCGCATCGATAAAAAGTTGGCAGTCGTTGGAGCGGACTTGTTAAGTGGTCTATCCATGATTGCTATTTTCTTTGTGATTCAAAGTGAATCGCTGACTTTGACGATGATTTACCTGGCGGAGTTTATTCTGGCTGTGCTGTTTGTTTTTCTAAACAATGCATTTTCAGCCTCGTATCCCAACATTGTTTCAAAGGAAAACCTAACAAAAATAAACGCGTATTCACAGGGATTGGACAGCGTTTTATCGATTTTCATCCCGCTACTTGGCGGTATTGTATATGGCCTTATCGATGTGAAACTGTTTTTTGTCATCAACGGCATCTCTTTTATACTGTCTGCTGTAAGTGAAATGTTTATTGATTTCCATATGTTCGGCAGACGCGTCGTGATGAAAGTTCCTTTCGTTCAGAACCTAAAGGAAGGGTTCAACTATATCTCTAAACAGAAACTGTTTATGACGATCGCCATTTATGCTTTATTTATCAATTTTTTCATGTCTGCATTTTCGATAATCTTACCTTATAATTTGATCACACTCCACGAGGTCACACCAGAAACCAACGGCATGATTCAATCGGTTTTCCCGATCGGTGCAATCGTGATGTCGGTATATATAGGTAAGAAAAATACGAAATTTTCTAATCAGCTTTTAAGAAATACGATGATGATGTTTGGCCTTCTCATGTTTTGTTTTGCGCTCCCAACTATGGGCATCTTTGAGCTGGGATGGTTGATGCCGTTTTATTATGCGTTGCTGATGGGTGTGATGGCCATGGTTTCGATTCTTGTCAACGTACCCCTGCAGGTATTGTTTCAAACCATTATTGAGGATGCATATAGAGGTCGTGCCATGGGTGTGCTTAGTGCATTTGCACAAGGGATCATGCCGATATCCTATTTGTTGACGGGCATTTTGATCGACTATATACCAAGTTACTCGATTCTTCTGTTTTCTGCGCTTGCAATGATGACCATCGCCATTTCCGTTCATAAAAATGTTCATCTTAAAGAGGTTGCAGCATGATAAGGAAGGTGTAATAATAGAGTTATTAAATGTTATAGCGAGGTGCTTATGCTAAATAGTATTCGAGTGAAAAGTATAGATTTCGTATATGCCATACATTATTTGGTGGATATGCAAGGGTATCATAAAGAGCTTAAGAAAAGGAATCTTGAAGCCTCAAAAGAAGTGAGTGCCATTTTGGATACGCTATCCACGTCTGTTTCCGTTAAACTCTTTGAAGATTTGAGAAACATTTTCAAAAAATACTATTTGGACAGTTTGGTGGTCAACTATGCCGTAAAGCATCCGGAAGCCGCTCCAAAAGAACTGATTTATAAGTTAAGTGAGATTGGACCGGATGGGTTTTATGACGCTTATGTAAAAGAGGCCATCAAACCCCTTGGGATGGATGAAGCGTCTGTTAAATCCAGGATTGAGGAAGTGCTTGACAACAACACCTCCCAGTTTATAATGAACTACACTCAACTTAAGAAATTCAAAGCAGAATCCAAAAATGTATTTCAGAATTTCATCGATACGCTTAATGCCTTTGCCGATATTTACGATAAAATTGCACATAGAGTTGAAGAGATTTATGAGCGCGAGATTAAGAATTTCCATGATGACATGCATGATGAAGATAAATTTAGGAACAGTTTTCTCATGATTCAATTTGATGGCGCAACAGACATGGTGAAAAGCATTGACGTGTGTGTCACAATTATTCCAGAGTTTTACTTAATGTACATTGTCTCTGAGGATCATGCTAAACTCACGCTCGTCGTAGGATTTGGCATGAGAAAGTACGCTTATGATCAAGAAGCGACATTGGCCCAAGAAATATTCAAAGCGCTTGGCGACCCGACGAAACTGCTCATGATTCAACTCGCTGCAAAGGAACCCTATTGCGCTAAAGATTTTTCAGACCGCTTTGAGCTATCTAAGGCGACAATCAGCCATCATATCAGCATTTTGATCAGTTTGAAACTCTTCACACTAAACCTTCAAGAAGGCAAAAAAATGTATTATAGCACCAACAAAGAGCTAATCAAAAGGTTGTTCGAAAATTTCATGAACGATCTGTCCAAATAATTCTCCTTAGGCGCCCAGTGGGTGTCTTTTTTTTGTCTTATCAATAAGCCAAGCTAATCAAATCGATTAATAACATTAATTTTATTTATATGACGCATTGTGTTAGAATGAAATTGAAAAGTGTTTTCGGATGATGGTTGAGGAGGAATTATGGTAACGAGAGTATTGGTGGAAAAAAAGAAGGGTTTTGATGTGGAGGCGATTGCGCTTCGTGAAGAGCTTAAATCATCACTTCACATGGAGCAGTTAAGCAAAGTGAGAATTATCAATTGTTACGATTTGGAAGATGTGAGTCATGACGATTTAGTGAATATAAAAAAATCAATCTTATCTGAACCCAATGTAGATGATGTGACCGAAACATCATTTCATTTAAGTCGATCAGAAAAAGCGTTCAGGGTAGCACTTTTGCCAGGACAGTTTGACCAACGTGCGGATTCTGCAGCACAGTGCATTGAAATCATAACACTGAAGGAAAGGCCGGAAATCGTCGCATCAAAAATATTTGTCGTAGAGGGTGACATCACAGAGGCGCAGTTCGAAAGCATCAAACGTTTTATGATCAATCCTGTCGAGTCGCATGAAGTTTCTCTAGGCATACCTGTGTCGCTCAAAATGTCTGCCAACAAACCTGATGCCGTAGAAATCGTGACAGGATTTGTTGAACTTGATCAAGTGGAAGCTGAGCGCTTTAAAAGTGAAATGGGATTCGCGATGTCATTAGCAGACCTTCTTCACGTTCAAAAGTACTTTAAAAATGAAGAATTGAGAGATCCAACCATCACTGAGCTCAAGGTGATTGATACGTACTGGTCAGATCACTGTAGACATACCACCTTTATGACGGAACTTACAGATGTTGAATTCGAAGAGGGCCTATATTCAGAACCGATTAAACAAGCATTTGAAACATATGAGACACTAAGAAATCAGGTATATCCACAAGGCAATAGGCCGATGAGTTTAATGGATTTGGCGACGATCAATATGAAGGCGCTTAGAAAGAGCGGCCAGCTTGTTGATTTGGATGTGTCAGATGAAATCAACGCCTGCAGCATCAAGATTAACGTTGATAAAGATGGCAAGTCAGAGCCATGGCTTTTAATGTTCAAAAATGAAACGCATAATCACCCAACTGAAATCGAACCATATGGTGGTGCGGCGACTTGCCTTGGTGGTGCCATCAGAGATCCACTTTCTGGGCGAAGCTACGTATACCAAAGCATGAGAGTGACAGGTTCGGGAAATCCGAATGCACCGATCGAGAGCACGCTTGAAGGTAAGTTGCCGCAACGCGTGATTACACAAAAGGCGGCTGCGGGATTTAGTGGTTATGGCAATCAAATCGGACTCGCTACAGGTCATGTGTCGGAAGTCTACGATGATGGATTTATAGCAAAGAGGATGGAAGTTGGTGCCGTTATGGGCGCTGCGCCGATTGCTCAAGTCGTAAGATCTAAACCCGAAACGGGCGACCTCATTGTTCTGATCGGTGGTAGAACAGGGCGAGATGGCGTTGGTGGTGCGACGGGTTCGTCAAAGGCTCATGATGAAGAGAGTTTACTTGCCTGTGGTGCCGAAGTTCAAAAGGGCAACGCACCCGAAGAAAGAAAGATTCAACGCCTCTTTAGAAATCCTGAATTATCCATAAAAATAAAAAAATGCAACGATTTTGGTGCAGGGGGTGTTTCGGTTGCAATCGGCGAGCTTGCTGATAGCCTCGACATCGATTTGAACGCTGTGCCTAAGAAATATGAGGGTCTTGATGGTACTGAACTTGCAATCTCTGAATCTCAAGAGCGAATGGCTGTCGTGATCGACCCCAAAGACTTAGAAGCCGTCATGATGTTTTGCCGTGCCGAAAACTTGGAAGCGACTGTAGTAGCAACGGTTGAAGCGCATGGTAGACTCGTGATGAAATGGAATGACCAAAAAGTACTTGATTTATCAAGAGCCTTTTTAGATACAAATGGTGTTAAAGGCCAAATGTCCACAAAAATTGCAGCGCCAGATTCTAAGACATTTTTTGAAAACAAGTTGGCTGAGTCGATTGAAGAGAGATGGCTAAGTCTACTTGCGGACTTAAACGTGTGCTCGCAAAAGGGACTTGTTGAACGTTTTGATAATACCATAGGTGCAGCAACAGTGCTCATGCCGTTTGGTGGCAAGTATGCCATGACACCATCACAAACCATGGTCGCTAAAATTCCTGTACTTGGCTACGAGACTGACACGGCATCTATGATGAGTTATGGGTATAACCCACAGATTGGAAAGTGGTCGCCATTTCATGGTGGACTTTATGCCGTTGTTGAATCTATGGCGAAGCTCGTAGCAGTTGGAGGCGACTTTAGAAAAGCGAGGCTGTCTTTGCAAGAGTATTTTGAAAGATTAGGTGAGGACTCGATCAAATGGGGGAAACCATTAGCGGCTCTCCTCGGAGCCAGTTATGCACAGCATGCTTTTGGTACAGCGGCGATAGGTGGCAAAGACTCTATGTCCGGTTCGTTTAAGGAACTTGACGTACCCCCTACTTTAATCTCATTCGCTGTGACACATGGCTCGGCAGCTAAAGTGATTTCACAGGAGTTGAAACGATGTGACTCAAAGCTGTACTATTTTTATGCAAGTCGGGATCAATCTGAAGTGGTTGACTTTGACAGGCTAAAAAAAGCATATGAATTAATTCTTGATGGCATCTCAAAAGGTCAAATATTATCTGCTTATTCTATTGGAACGGGAGGCGTTATCGCAGCCGTTTCAAAGATGGCGTTTGGAAATAGGATTGGTGTGCGTTTGTTTGATCATGTCGATATGAACTTTTTTGAAGAGGCGTATGGCAGCATAGTATTCGAAGTATCAAAACAGTGGGAATCAACGTCTGAAATTTTCACTGAGATTGGACAAACTCAAGAAGCATTCGCTTTTGAATTAGGGCAGACAACCATCGATGCAGATGATGCATTAAACGAGTGGACAAAGCCGCTAGAGTCTGTTTTTCCAACAGTCCATCACGACCAAGGAAAGGCAGTTACGTTTAATTATAAAGGACGATTCAACATAAAATCGTCGATATCTGCCGTAAAACCTAAAGTGTTCATCCCAGTATTTCCTGGTACGAATTGCGAGTATGATACTGAACGCGCTTTTAGAAGAGCGGGAGCAGATGTGGAAACGATCGTGTTTAGAAATTTAACGGCTTCCGATGTTAAAGAATCCATTCATGCATTTGTCGAGCAGATTGAAAAATCTCAAATAATTGCCATCCCAGGTGGATTTAGTGCTGGTGATGAGCCAGAAGGTTCTGGTAAGTTCATCGCATCTGTGTTTAGAAACCCTCGAATAGAAGAGGCCGTCATGAATCTTCTAAAAAGCAGGGATGGTCTTATGCTCGGAATATGCAATGGGTTCCAGGCACTTGTCAAATTGGGGTTATTGCCATATGGAGAGATTAAAGATCTGGATTTGAACGCGCCAACCTTGACATTTAATAAAATCGGTCGTCATGTCGCAAAAATGGCAGATGTGCGAGTTGCCTCCACCCGTTCGCCGTGGATGTCTGAGGTGAATGTTGGAGATTTGTTCAAAACAGCCTTTTCACATGGTGAGGGTAGGTTTTATGCAAGTGAGGAAATCATAGCAGAACTTGCTAAAAATGGCCAAATTGCAACTCAATACGTCGATCTTAGCGGCAATGCATCTTACGATGGCCAGTTTAACATCAATGGTTCTGTGCATGCGATAGAAGGTGTATTTTCGCCAGACGGACGTGTATTTGGAAAGATGGGACACGTTGAACGAGTCGGTAAGAACCTATATAAAAACGTTTACGGCAATACAGATTTCGACATTTTTACTGCAGGCGTTAAATACTTCAAATAGAATGAAGCAATTGCAAAGGGTAAAGGCATATTGGAAAAATATGTCTTTTACTTTTTTGTTTTTTGTGATAAAATCATGAAATAGCATTTTTCATAGGAGGAAAACATGAAAATCAAAATATTGATTTTGACTATTTTCGCCTGTTTAGTGTTTTCGGGATTAGGCTTTGCAGATGAGATCATCGTATCAATCAACGGCAATGTTGTCGAAAATGATGGACTTGTATTGGTTGAATCGGGTGTACTGTACGGCTTGGTTTCAGAATTCGCGAACAATGTAGGAATTGAAGTGAAGTGGCTTGAAAACGCTAAACTTGCGGTTCTTATGATCGGCGAAGACTATGTCAGCTTTGGTATGGAGACTAATCAACTTATCATAAATAATCGAAAATACGAAATGGCAAACCATACGATTGTAAGAAATGGAAGAATTTATGCCCCTATAGATGTTTTGTTTGAGCATCTGGATATCGAGCATGAATGGAATGAAAAATTGGTTCACGTAGAACTATATAATGAGAGATTGAAAATTGAACAGAAGTCGGTAATCAAAGTATATCCTTATACTGAAGAAGAATTGCTGTGGCTTGCAAGAATTATCGAAGTCGAAGCAAGAGGAAAATCAATTAATGCGAGGACGGCAGTTGGAAATGTCGTGATGAATCGCGTCGCAAGTCCAAGATTTCCAAACACGGTTTTCGAAGTGATTTATCAAAGGGGTCAGTTCCCACCGGCGCACCGTTCGACTTTTGCCAGTTCAGTGCCTACTGAAGAGAGTGTCATCGCAGCAAAACGCGCATTTTTAGGTGTCCAAATTGCGAAGGATTGTCTGTTCTTCAATTATATACCGTTTAAGACTAAATCAGATGATTTTTATAAACTGATTGAAGGCAACTATTTTTATTATTAAGACTAAGCGATTTGATGCTTCTATGAAGTGTCAGATCGCTTTTTTACTTTACATGAACATCAAAAGGGTCTATAATTAAAACAGAACATATGTTCTGTGGAGGTGTTATGGAACCTTTAGATAAGCTTAAAATATTGGCGGATGCAGCGAAGTATGACGTATCTTGTTCTTCTAGTGGAAGTGACCGTAAAGGGAGCAAAGCGATGCTCGGAAACACTGCATTGCCTGGTGTTTGCCATAGCTTTGCAGAAGACGGGCGCTGTATATCCCTGCTTAAAATTTTATACACGAACAAATGCATATACGATTGTGCCTATTGCCTGAATCGATCATCAAATACGGAAATTTCTCGCGCTGAATTTACGCCAGATGAACTTGTGGATATAACGATCAGTTTTTATAGACGAAACTATATTGAAGGTTTGTTTTTGAGTTCAGGCGTCGTTAAAAATCCAAATTATACGATGGAGATGTTGATACGTGTTGTGAAACGACTTAGAACCGAGGAGAGATTCAACGGCTATATACATTTGAAAGGGATTCCGGGGGCTGATGCGACGCTTATCGAGACAGCTGGTCGATATGTGGATCGCATGAGCATAAATATCGAGTTGCCAACGACTAGGAGTTTAAGACTTTTGGCGCCTGAAAAGAGCCGTTCCGACATGATTGCACCTATGGGCATGATCAAAGAGCGCATTTCAGAATATAAAGCACTTAGTCAGAGGTTTAAGAACACACCCACATTCGTCCCTGCGGGGCAAAGCACTCAGTTGATTGTCGGTGCTACTGACGATGTGGACCTTAAAATAATCAAGATATCGGAAGCCCTATATAATCGTATGTCCCTTAAAAGAGTCTACTATTCTGCATATATACCAGTAGGCAAGCATGAAATTGCTTCGCAGAATCAGTTGGGACTCCTTAAACGCGAACATAGGATTTATCAAGCAGACTGGTTGATGCGTTTTTATGGGTTTAAAGCGGATGAGATTCTCACTGTATCTGAACCGAATCTCGACTTGGAAATTGACCCTAAAGCACAATGGGCCCTTAGAAATCTCCACCTTTTTCCGGTTGAGGTCAATAAAGTCTCTTTCATGGAACTGCTTCGTGTACCTGGGATAGGTAACATAACAGCAAGACGCATCGTGGCGTCTAGAAAATTTGGACTTTTATCTTATGACGCACTTGCGAAGATGGGCGTCGTATTAAAAAGGGC
>DMYC01000268.1 GCA_003482695.1 Clostridiales bacterium UBA8960 | reverse complement strand
TAGCGGTACCGGGTTCGTTTACTCACTCTGAGTAACGGTACCGGGTTCGTTTACTCACTTTCATTTATTACACTTATAAAAGCGTTACCATATTTTTCTAGCTTAGCCGCTCCAACTCCTGATACATCGAGAAATGCGTCCAGTGTCTTCGGTTGTTTGGCACACATGTCCTTAAGTGATGCATCCGAAAAAATAATGTAAGCTGGAACGCGTTGGTCGGCAGCGAGCTTCGTTCGTAGCGCTTTCAACTTTTCAAACAACCCCTCGTCTGCACCCTCCGGTAGTTGGATCTTCGATTTCTTGCCTCTTTTTCCTTTCTTGCCTTTGTCTTCGTCCACAGTTGCTTTTGGCAATTCTATCGGGAGTTTCATCATTACGGGTTCTAGATGCTTGATCACCTCGTTCGCCCTGGAAGATAACTCGATAACTGGGAACTCGTCTGAGGAGGTTCGTAGGTAATCATTGTCGACCAAGAAATCAACTATTTTATGAAGGCGTCTTGATGGGACATCAGGCATGATATTGAATGTCGATAATTTATCTAGCCCCAAACGCTTGATTTTTTCGTTACCACTTCCCCTTAGGACATCCACGATCATGAGTTTGCCATAGCTGCGGTTCATCTTTGCCATGCGATAGACACACGAGATGATTTTTTGTGCTTCAACCGTTATATCGACTGTTTCGAATGTGGTGTTGCAGCTTGAGCAATTGCCACAATAAATGGACGTTTTTTCACCGAAATACCTTAGGATGAACTCACGAAGGCATTCGGTCGTCGTGCTGTAGAACGTCATCATCTTTAAGCGCTCGAGGTCCTTTTCTTTAATTTGTGCGCGTACCCTTGGGCTAATTTCGGGGTTCATGTCTGATTGGTCAATCATAAAGCGGTTTATTCGCTCATCTTGCCCACTGTATAATAGGGTGCACTGTGCTGGTTCGCCATCTCGACCAGCTCTACCCGCCTCTTGATAATAGGCTTCTATGCTTTTGGGCATATTGTAATGGACGACGAACGAGACGTTTGATTTGTCTATGCCCATTCCGAAGGCATTTGTCGCGACGATCACTTTCTTGCGGTCAAAAATAAAATCGTCTTGGTTGTCGTGGCGCTCCATTTCAGATAAGCCTGCATGATAACGTGTTGCCTCAAATCCATATTCACATAACTTGCTACATACATCCTCAACCGCTTTTCGTGTTGCACAATAAACGATCCCGCTTTTATTCTCATTTATTAGGACAATTTCTAAAAGTGCTTTAAATTTATTTTCCGGTTTAATCACGTTAAACGTCAGATTGGCTCTATCAAACCCCGTCACCGTGATGTACGGATCATTCAACCTCAGTAACCTTACGATATCTTCACTGACTTCTGCCGTTGCTGTCGCAGTAAATGCCGCCACTACAGGGCGTTTTGGAAGTGTGGCTATAAAATCGCTGATTCTTACATAACTTGGCCTAAAATCCTGCCCCCACTGTGAAACACAGTGTGCTTCATCGATTGCGATTAAGTCGATGTCGATTTGCGTCATGAGACTCATAAAATCGTCTGTCATCAGGCGTTCAGGTGCAACATAGATAAGTTTGTATTCCCCTTTTTGAGCGTTTCGATAGACTTCACCGTACTCATAGGCTGTTAACGTACTATTGATAAAAGCGGTCTTGACCCCTGCTTGCACGAGGGCACCCACTTGATCTTTCATAAGTGAAATGAGGGGTGAAATGACAAGCGTTGTTCCGCTAAACGACAGTGCGGGTACTTGATAACAGACCGATTTTCCAGCGCCTGTTGGCATGATGCCCATGACATCTCTTCCGCTTAAAATTTGATCGATTAGTTCCTCCTGGCCTTGTCTAAATGCGTCGTGCCCGAAAATTTGTTTTAGAATTTGCTTCATTTATGCACCTTTCGTTGAGTTGAAGTGTAAGTTAAAGTGTAAGTTAAAGTGTAAGTTAAAGTGTGAGTTAAAGTGTCAAGCTTATCGAATCTTTTTATAATGCCTCATTGTTTTAGTTTATTTTAAAACGGCTCTTATTGCAATAGATTGATCGCGTAAAAAGGAAAAATATTCCTTTTTTTATTTCAATGACAAGCTTTTCATTCAGAAATGATTCGAAAAGCTTGTCACTTCCACTCACCCCCACTTACATCTCATGTTATAATACTCTTAATGAGGTGAAAAAGATGAATCCAACATTAGAACTATTATACGCACATCGATCGATAAGAAAATTTACCAATCAGCGAGTCTCAGATGAAACCGTTAATCACATCATCAAAGCGGCTCAATCAGCCTCAACCTCCAGTTTCTTACAAGCCTATTCCATCATTGATGTGAGCGACCCCGCGCTCCGGTCAAAGCTACGTGTTTTATGCGGGGACCAAGAGTATGTCGAAAACGCGCCACTTTTTTTGGTTTTCTGCGGGGATCTTCATCGATTAAAAACCGTCTGTGATCTTGAGGCAGACAAACATGTTACTTATACACAATCAACCTATGAATCCGGCTTGACAGAATCATTTATCATCGCAACGATTGATGCAGCACTTGCTGGTCAAAATGCCCTCCTCGCAGCTGAATCAATGGGAATGGGCGGCGTTTACATTGGAGGCATCCGTAACAATCCTAAGGAAGTTAGCGATCTACTCTACCTTCCTGATGAAGTTTATCCTGTATTCGGTCTGTGTCTCGGATATCCGGATCAAGATCCATTGGTCAAAGAAAGGCTTCCACAAGAAATTGTATATCACACGAATCGATACGCATCAGTCGATGAAGCATCACTTGAATCCTACGATAAGCGCATCAGTGCATACTATCATACTCGGACAGATGGAAAAATTGATGACACTTGGTCAAAAAGTGTCTTTAAAAAATTTGCTGGCGAAAAACGTGAACACATGATGACATTCTTGCAAAGCAAAGGCTTTATAAAAAGATAACGGCGATTGAGAGTCAGCGAACTAGGGAGAGTCAGCGAGCCGGGTACCATTACTCACATTGTGAGTCAGCGTACCCGGTACCATTACTCTGAGTCAGCGAACCCGGTACCGCTACTCAACACGAAAGGCGACCCATGAATTTTATCAAATGCACATCAAAATCAAGTCAAAAGAAATACCTGAAATTCGTCAAAGCACATTACAAAGACGATCCTAACTATGTGGACTATATGACGCCTATTATAAGCGAAATCTTCAGGTGTAAAACACCATTCGCTAAAAACAAATGGAGGGAAACCTATTTAATAGAAAAAATGGGCCAACGTGTCGGCGTTGTTACGTATCTCATCCACCAAAACTATAGTGATGTGCTTCAAATTGCTTTTTTTGAATATGAACAATCAAAAGAATATGCAGCTGAAATCGTTATAAAAGCACGTGAGATTTGCAAAGCGAAAGCGATAAACCAAATCGTCGTCGGCTTGAACGGTCATGTCAACTATGGCCTCGGCCTGTCGCTCGAACAAGAACACCGGCCAACTTTTGGTTCCTCATATACGAAAACTTACTATTCGGCACACTTTAAAGAACTGGGGTTTGATGAAACGAAGCTCATTTCATTTGAATACCCATGGGAGGAAAAATTGTTTCCACTCAGCGATAAGTGGCGCGCCCGGTTTCACGACCGATATCAGTTCCGCACCATGACGAAAGAAACCTACCATCAAGATTTGGTGCACTACACACAGCTCAACAACAAGTGTTTCGGCGAACATCCCTTTTATTACTCGAGAACGAACGCCGAGGACCAAAGCCTATTCAAAGACCTGAAATTTTTTCTTGAAAAAGGCAGTTTGATATTCGCCGAGTCCGGTGGAAAGCCCATAGGATTCCTACTATGGTACCCTGATTGGGGCGAACTCATGAATAGAGGCGAAACGCTGTCCGCAGGCACATTTATAAAAAAACTGCTCCACCGAAAAAAAGTGAAGAGCTTCAAAATCGTCGAATGGGCCGTATTACCTGAATATAGGCAACTCGGCATCCCCGTTGGCCTACTTGCAGAATGCTTCTCTGAAGTCAAGGACAAGCCTTATACGCACTGTAAAACGAGCTGGATTATCGAAGAAAATCTAGACTCGAGCGGCTTTGGATTCAAATGGGCAACCC
>DMYC01000328.1 GCA_003482695.1 Clostridiales bacterium UBA8960 | reverse complement strand
GAGAATCGCACCTCTGAAAAATATTTCTTCGCAAATACCTGCTGAACCTGCGATGACCGCAAAAAGCAAAATAAATTCACCTGGCGTGGATGCAACGGGTATCGGCGTAGGAATCGGCGTGCCAAAAAACTCGACGATTAGAATCGTCGCAAGATTTGCGACAGCAACGGCAGGCAGCATAAGTGCCGCCATGATAACGATCTTAAAACCTGCTGAAAATGGCAAACGTTTGAATCTAAATACTTCACTTAAATTCTTCTTCTTTAGCACAGAATACACAATAACCGGTGCAGCCAGTAGGCCAAATTCCGTTATCAATAACCCCGTAATGAGTTCCCTGCTTTGCACATATGAACCAACTGTGAGAAACAGCACCGCAAGTATGATGAAAAATATATTGGCTTCTTTAATGGAAAAATTTCTGTTCTCAAGCATGATTAACCCCTTCTATCGCTGAATGCAATTTTTATAATCCAACACACTGATGTATGTTTCAAGTCCATGGAGCAAAACGTCATCGTCGAAGTTAAACTTGGAATGATGAAGCGGATAGACATAATCTTTTTCTTCATTATATGTGCCAATAAAGTAGAATAAGCCTGGTACTTTTTCCTGATAATATGAGAAATCTTCACTTATCATTTGAGGATCGATGACATCACAGACATCTGCATGGCAACTCATGAACTCATTAAACAGATTTTGATCATTTACAACAGGCGGATACATATCTCTAAACTCGGTTAGAATCTTCACATCATATGCAACTTCAATACCATCCAAGTATTGTCTCATGCGCGTTTTTATTAAGTTAAAGACGCCCTTATCAAATGCCCTTATTGTGCCTTCCAATCGTGCAGAACCGGCGATTACGTTTCTTCGCTCGCCGCCCTCCATTCTTCCGATGGTCATCACCGCAGGGTTGATGGGGTTTATATTTCTTGAAATAATCGTTTGAAGGCCGAGAACGATTTCACTTGCGACGATCAGTCCATCCGTTCCCAAGTGTGGCATAGCACCATGTGCACTCCTAGCGATGACATCGATGTCAAATTCTCCAGTCATAGCCATCATCGGGCCAGGACACAGTCCAATGCGCCCTTGTTTAACAGATGGAAACAAGTGGATCCCATAGATTTCCGCTACGTCATATTTTTCTAGTATACCTGCTTTGACTATCGGTTCAGCACCGCCTGGTCCCTCTTCTGCAGGCTGAAAAATCATGAGCACGTTATCAATGGTTTTGATCTCATCTTGAGATAAAAACCGAGCGAGTCCCAGCATCATGGACATGTGACCGTCATGTCCACACGCATGCATGTAGTTTTCATGAACGGAGTGGCTAGAATAAGTGCTTTCTTCAGTTACGGACAGACCGTCGATATCGGTTCTAAATGCAATCGTCTTCGTAGGCGAAACACCTTTGATGAATGCGACAATACCCGTTTGTGCAACCACTTCGTATTGTATATTTAATTCGTCTAATACACGTCTGATATAGGCGGATGTCTTATGCTCATGAAAACCCGGTTCCGGTATCTGATGCAAGGCTTTTCTGTCTTCGAGTACTGATTTTTTCAATGTTTCAAATATTTGCATAATTCACCTCATAAAGTTTTTTTTATTATTGACGTCACTTTTCTAGAGTGATAGTATATATATAATTATCCAAAAGCCTGCATGTATACAATATAAGTGGGAATCATTACCCATCTGAAGGACGGCTCATTCGCGTCAATCATTATTATATTTTATATGATATGGTTTCAGTATTCAAGGTTAGTGCTTGCGCTAACCAAAAAAATTACATTCAGGAGGTTAATATGAAAAAAATCAATTTGGCTGTTGTTGGTGCAACAGGCATGGTCGGAAGGACATTTTTGAAAGTTCTTGAAGACCGAGACTTTCCATTTGAGACACTTTATTGCTTCGCATCAAAAAAATCAGCTGGTGAAGTGGTCACATGCAAAGGTAAAGAATATATTGTCGAGGAGCTGACTGAAGCTTCATTTGATAAAGCAATAGACATCGCTTTATTCTCAGCTGGTGGTGACATCAGTTTGAAATTTGCACCGATCGCTGCCGCTAAAGGTGTCATCGTCATCGACAACTCGAGCGCATGGCGCATGGATCCAAATGTACCACTCGTGGTTCCTGAAGTAAATCCAGAGGCACTGAGTGCACATAAAAACATAATCGCGAATCCAAACTGTTCTACAATTCAAGCCATGGTTGCACTTAAGCCCTTGTATGACAAATATGGCATAAAGCGCATCGTCTACTCAACCTATCAAGCCGTCTCAGGGTCAGGCGTCAAAGGCGTTTACGATTTGGAGGAAGGCTTAAAAGGCAATCACCCGAAATTGTGTTACCCTCACGATATAGCAGGCAACTGTCTTCCACAAATCGATGTATTCCTGGATAATGGCTATACAAAAGAAGAAATGAAAATGATTCTGGAAACAAAGAAAATTCTTGGTGATGATTCGCTAAAAATTACGGCAACTGCCGTTCGCGTTCCGATTTTCAACAGCCATAGTGAATCGGTCAACGTCGAGTTATCGAGTGCATTCGAAATAAATGAAGTCAAATCGTTGCTCAGCAATTCCCCTGGAATCGTCCTTCAAGATGATCCACAAAACGGCATTTACCCTCTAGCAGCAGATGCAACTGGCACTGACCCGGTTTATGTCGGCAGAATCAGACGCGATGAAAGTCTAGAAAATGGTTTGAATTTATGGATTGTAGCGGATAACATCCGAAAAGGGGCAGCTACAAATACGATTCAAATCGCCGAAACCTTAATTGAAAGGGGGATGGTATGATGCTTTATAAAGGATCAGGCGTTGCACTTGTCACGCCATTTGATGATGGTGGTATAAATTTCAAGGCACTGGATCAACTCATTGAGTGGCACATCAATGAAGGAACGGATGCCCTCATCGTTGGCGGGACCACTGGAGAGGCTTCAACACTTACTCTCGATGAGCGTAGCCAGCTCTTTACCCATACTGTCCAAAAAGTCAATAAAAGAATACCCGTTGTTGCAGGAACAGGTTCAAACAGTACCGCAACATCGATAAAATACAGTCAACAGGCTCAAGCGTGTGGTGTCGATGGGCTTCTTATCGTCACACCTTACTATAATAAGTGTACTCAAAAGGGATTAATCGCTCATTATCGTGCCATCGCCGAATCGGTTGATCTACCGATTATACTCTACAATGTCCCATCTAGAACAAGTGTCAATATGATCCCTGAGACAGTGAAAGTATTATCTGAAATCCAAAACATCGTAGGCATAAAAGAAGCAAGTGCAGATATCACTCAAATCGTAGAACTTTTCAGTTTAGTCGACGACTCATTTGCCGTCTATTCAGGAAACGACGATCATGTATTCCCATTGCTAGCACTTGGCGCACAGGGAGTCATCAGCACGGTTGCCAACATCATTCCAAAAATGATGCATGATTTAACGTCTGAGTATTTCAGTGGAAATTATGAAGCCTCAAAGAGAATCCAATATCAAATCAACCCATTGGTGAAAGCGGTTTTTACAGAAGTCAACCCAATACCGGTCAAAGCAGGGGTAAATTTACTTGGTTTTGCTGCTGGTCCTGTGCGTTTGCCCTTGACGCCAGCTGAACCAAAAACGACTGAAACGCTCATCGCCAATCTAAATGCTTTAGGGGTTAAAATATGATTAAACTATTCGTTTGTGGTGTAACAGGAGCGATGGGTAAAAACATCGTTGAGCTGGCAAGGCAGTCTGGCAAGTTTGAGATTGTAGGTGGCCTTGGACAACATCCTGAAGAAGGTTTAAACTATCCTGTGTTTGAACACTTCGATGATGTCTCCGTACCCATCGATGTGATTATCGATTTCTCAAACGCCAGTGTTGTAGATGAATTAATCAAGTTTTCGGTTGCACATAGATGCCGAACTGTTATCTGTACAACTGGGCTGAGCAAGGAAACTGAACTCAACATCCAAAGCGCCAGTCGATCTGTTGCTTTGTTTAAATCAGGGAATATGTCTCTTGGCATCAATTTGATTACCAAGTTGATTGAACAAGCCGCTTCTGTTTTAGACGAACAGTACGATGTTGAAATCATTGAGAAACATCACAACAGAAAATTGGATGCGCCTAGCGGAACCGCACTTATGTTGGCAGATGCCGTCAATAACGGTGTCACTCTTCAAAAAAGTGTCGAACTCGGAAGAAAAGCCATCGGCAAAAAAGAAAGAAGCACATTAAATATTCATTCTGTCCGCGGAGGCACCATAGTCGGGGAGCACGAAGTCATGTTTGCAGGAGATGATGAGATCATCACCATTTCACATGGCGCTTATTCCAGACGCGTTTTCGCAAAAGGTGCGCTCGATGCCGCAGCCTTTCTGATTGGGAAGCCAGCAGGACTCTATGATATGAATGACCTTCTCGCCGACTTGCTTGAGACAAAAATAAAATAGCACACTTATGAAAGGAATAAACATGCAAACATACGATTTAACGAACCCATATGTNNCATATGAGATCGCGAAATATATTAAGAACGCAAAAAAAGTGACCCCTGTGAAAGCTTATCTTCAGACAAGTGGTCCTTTGGCCTCAGAAACTGTCAAACTATTTGGAAACCCACCTTTTTATGTTGCTTTTGGCGACGCAAGTGAGGTTTTGAGTTTTATTGAAAATAACCAAGAAACGATCCTTCACTATGAACTGGAAAACGATAGACGCCTGTCTGCCATTCCACTCCTTAATCTGCTCAATGTGAATGCGAGAATCGAACCTGGTGCCATGATTCGCGATGGCGTCGAAATCATGGATCAAGCGGTTATCATGATGGGGGCTGTCATCAACATCGGCGCACATATAGGCACTGGATCCATGATAGACATGAACGCCGTGTTAGGCGCAAGGGCATTTGTTGGCAATCGCTGTCACGTCGGTGCAGGTTCTGTATTGGCCGGTGTACTGGAACCACCAAGTGCTACACCCGTTATTATTGAAGACGATGTCGTGATCGGTGCCAACTGTGTCATCCTCGAGGGTGTCAAAGTCGGTAAAGGGGCAGTCGTCGCAGCTGGTTCAGTGGTCACGAAAGACGTTCCAGAGGATTGTGTCGTAGCTGGCATACCAGCGAAAGTCATCAAGACGAAAGACGATCAAACGAGAAGCAAAACTGAAATACTGGACGACCTCCGGTAATATAGAAGGGCAAGGATTATGACATCCTTGCCCTTTTTGTTAATCTACAAAAGCGAATACATGATCAACATTTCTATAATAATCCCCGTAATTCAAACCATACCCTACGATAAACATATCCGGGATTTCAAAGCCAACAAAATCTGGAACGTAATCCACTTTTCTTCTGCTTGGTTTATCAAGCAAAACACAAGCTCTGATCGACTTCGGTTTCCTCTTTGAGAGAATGTCGATGACCCCTGTCATCGTTATCGCTGAATCTGTTATATCATCCACAATCAAAACGTCAAACTCAGATAAATCTTCAATACTGATGTCCTGAACGATTTTAACATAACCTGTACTTTCTTCACTATGTCCATAGCTTGATGTGGTCATAAACTCTATTCGAACAGGTAAATCTATTTTTCTCACCAAGTCCGCTGTAAATATGAAACTGCCCTTCAAAAGTGAAATAACTAAAAGGTTTTTATCCTTGTATGCTTCAGTTAGTGTCTTTCCAAGAGCGTCAACACGCTCATCAATATTGCCTTTTGACAATAAGATTTCTCTTCTCTTATTCTCAATGCTCATTTTTACCTCCATATCCTCTTTTGAGTAATTAATCATTATTTTATAGCACACGTCCCCATTTTTCAAGCATTATCGTCATTGCAATTTTTTTTGAATTATTACAATTAATTAATCAGTCCTCATACAGAAATTATTTTATATTTATCAATGTTAATAGTACAATGAGATGAATGATTCAATTTGGGGGTTAATATGGAACATAGTAAAAAAGTGAAAAAGGCGGTATCCCTTGAAACCTTTGTTTTTATAGGTGCTGTTGGAATGGTATTCGGTTACCTGGGATCGGTGATGGGCGTCGATAAGATGTTCAACACATTCATGAATACCGCGCATTATCTACTCATCGATGTCGTGTTTTTCATCATGGCGATTGCTGTGCTTGCAGGTGCTTTCGCTGCACTTTTATCAGAATTTGGCGTCGTTGCACTGATCAACAAAATCATATCGCCTATCATAAGGCCGATTTATGGTTTGCCTGGCGCCGCCTCAATCGGTATGATCACGACTTATTTGTCTGATAATCCTGCCATAATATCACTCGCGCATGATAAAGGCTTTAAGAAGTACTTTAAGGATTATGAAATTCCCACGCTTTGCAATCTGGGTACCGCTTTTGGAATGGGTCTGATCGTAAGTACATTCATGATCGGATTGGGTGATGGTACTGAATATATTATGCCAGTCATTTTAGGCAATGTCGGTGCCTTCGTCGGCAGCGTTGTCAGCGTCCGCATCATGACACAATTCACAAAAAAATACTTCAATGTTCCCAAAGTGGATAAGAACATCGTTAACACTGAAAAATCAACCGATTCTTTTAATCAGACCAGAGAAGTGAGAGATGGAAATATTTTTGAACGCGTCCTTGATGCGACCCTTGAAGGTGGCAAAACGGGTGTTGATCTCGGGCTTGCCATTATTCCAGGTGTTGTCATCATTTGTACACTTGTGATGTTGTTCACTTTTGGTCCAGCTGAAACGGTAAACGGCGTCGCCATTTACACTGGTGCTAAAAAAGAAGGTGTTGCACTTTTCCCTAAAATTGGAGAGCTTTTAAGCCCGATTTTGAACCCGCTTTTTGGTTTTACAAGTGCTGAAGCAATTGCATTCCCCATCACTTCATTGGGCTCTGTAGGCGCAGCGATGGGGCTTGTCAAGGACTTCATGTCAAGAGGCCTCATCGGTCCAAATGATATTGCCGTCTTCACTGCTATGGGCATGTGCTGGAGTGGCTACTTAAGCACCCATGTGGGTATGATGGACGCGTTAAACGTCAGAAAACTCGCTTCAAAAGCGATCATTTCTCATACAATAGGCGGTTTGATGGCAGGCATCGCAGCACATTACTTGTACGTGTTCTATTTGATGTTTTAAGAATCGCAATAAAAGAGGTGTGTTTGAACCTCTTTTATTTTTTGAGTTTAAGCAACCGAACAATTTCATTTAAGAGCACGACTACTTTATTTAGGGTAAATTGAATCGTTATAAGGATGATAAAGAAAAATGCGATACCAATCCACTCAAATTTTAAAAATTCCATTTTGCCTCCTTGATTCATTTATTTATTCTAACTCCTATTATAACTTATTGAGTTGATTTCATCCCCCTTTTTTGTTATGATAGGCTATACGAACAACCGAAACGATATGTATTGGGAGGCTTCAGTATTGAAGGCAAATTCAGATCAACAACTTAAATACAAAATTATCATACTGTATACGATCAATCAGTTTTCCATCCCACTGACCAACCAGCAACTGACGGATTTTATTTTAGAACACGATGTCATGAATTATTTTGACCTTCAGCAATACCTGACTGACTTGGTTGATACCTCTATGCTTGAATACAGCATGAGTGAAGGTGAGCGCTATTATATCATAACCGAAAGTGGCCGAAACACGATTGAACTCTTTTCCGATCGCGTTTCACAAACATTAAGGCGCACAATTAACGATAGCATTGACACCAAAAAAAAATCGTTTGTCATCAAAACAAACATCACAGCGGACTATTATAAAGAAGATGACAATGACTACGTGGTGCATTTGTCTGTTAAAGAAGGCATTTATACGCTGATGGACATTAAAGTCAATGTCGTATCGAATAAAGATGCAAAACACATATGTGAAAATTGGGAAAAAAAAGCTCAATATTTGTATGGTGATATTCTAAACAAACTCATTGATGATACAGAGCATTAGCCTGTATCTTTTTTATTGGAGGTTGATATGAAACGATTCTTTAGGTTATTATTCTCATTTATGCTTTTGCTGTTGTTCTCACTTTCCACTGGCCACTCATCAGCGCATCCAGTATCATACAGCATTCCCGACATTGGTATTGACATGTTGGATCAACAAGTGGACAATCATGCCCTTTCGTACCCCATCGTCATGATCTCTGGCCAATATTACTTTCCATTATCATGGGAGCTGTCAAAAGTTTTAGGTTACGATGCACATTTTTCCAGCGACCGAATTTTATACTTAAAAACACGTGCCTCAAACTATGATGCCAAACTGTCCTCCTTTAATTTTGGTAAGGTGCTGCTTTCAAATTCGGCAACGCCAGTCACCTATCCTGTACTAGTCGATGGCCAACCCCTAAAATCCGATTACCCACTTTATAATATTGGCGGGATTACGTACCTCTCTATTGGGCATACCCATCCACTTATAAAAACGAGTCATGAAAACACGAGTGCTTTGCCAGATAAGTATTCAACGCTTGATATCCTCGACAAAAGTTTGTTGATCAGAGATCAAGGGACGGAGTCGACTTGTTGGGCTTATGCTGCAAATACACTTTTCGAGATTGCCG
>DMYC01000286.1 GCA_003482695.1 Clostridiales bacterium UBA8960 | reverse complement strand
GGTTACTTTTTATTGACGGTTATATTAGGTGTTCCTGTTGTGTTTGGAACGGGGCTTCATGTTCACAAAGCAAGCTTCAAAGCTATTAAAAACAAGTCTCCAAACATGGATGTTCTAGTAAGTATGGGTTCTTTACCACCATTTTTAATCGGTCTTTTAGGTTTTATCCTACCTATCCAAACCTTTATAGAAATGGCAACCACAATCATGACTTTCCATTTGATTGGAAAATACCTTGAGGCAAGAGCTAAAGGGCGAGCTTCACAGGCCATCAAGAAGTTGATTCAAATGGGTGCAAAAACAGCAAAAATTCTTTTGAATGGCGAAGAAATTGAAATACCAACAAAAGACCTTCAAGTCGGAGACATCATGATCATCAGACCCGGAGAAAAAGTGCCTACCGATGGAACCATCATTGAAGGTTCAGGATTATTAGACGAATCTATGGCAACTGGTGAATCAATGCCTGTGAAACGCCAGATTGAAGAAAACGTCATTGGAGCGACCATCTTAAAAAATGGTTTCCTAAAAGTTGAAGTAACCAAAATTGGCACAGACACATTCTTGTCACAAGTCATCAAGCTTGTGGAAGAATGTCAGGGATCCAAAGTGCCAATTCAAGAATTCGCAGATCGAATTACAGGTTATTTTGTACCTGCCATTTTAGTCATCACAGTCGGAACCTTTTTTTCATTCAACCTTTTTCCAAATTTCCATCTAGGCATAATAGAATGGGGTGCGACATTCCTGCCATGGGTCAATCCAGAGATGTCTCCTTTGTCCCTTTCGTTCATTACAGCGACTGCTGTACTTGTTATCTCATGTCCTTGTGCACTTGGTCTCGGAACACCGACAGCGCTAATGGTTGGCAGTGGTATTGGTGCAGAAAAAGGCATCCTGATACGCAATGGTGAAGCCATTCAGACATTCAAGGATGTAACGACCATTGCATTCGATAAGACTGGGACCATTACAAAAGGAAAACCAGAAGTAACAGATTTGGTATTGACTTCGCAATTGAGCGAAGCTGATGTGCTCTATCTTGCCGCAACCATTGAATACGGCAGTGAACATCCACTCGCAAGCGCAATTGTTGAGCGCTCAAAAACATTGAATTTAGCTCTTGGCAATGTTGCAGATTTTCATGCTGAAGTCGGTATGGGTGTATATGGAAAAATTGACGATTCAGAAATATTCGTGGGCAATAGGAAACTTATGCTATCAAGAAATATTGACTATTCCAACCACGAATCGACACTAATTTCTCTTGAGGATGAAGCTAAGACTGCAATGATGGTTGCAAAAGATCAAACCTTGATTGGTATAATCGCTGTAGCCGATCCAGTTAAAGAAGACTCTATAAGAGCTATTTCAGAACTTGAGAGAATGGGTATCAAAACGGTAATGATTACAGGAGATAACTCAAGAACAGCTAACGCTATTGGTAAAAAGGTAGGCATAAGCCATGTAATATCTGAAGTCATGCCTGATGGCAAAGTCGCAGAAATCATTAGACTTCAAGATAAATATGGCACAGTCGCTATGGTAGGCGATGGCATCAACGATGCACCTGCTCTTAAACAAGCAAATGTTGGCATCGCCATCGGCACTGGAACGGATATAGCAATCGAAGCTGCTGATGTGACACTTGTCAGAGGTGAATTGGTGGGAATCGTATCCGCCATTAAGCTATCAAAAGCAATCTTCAGAAAAATCAAGGAAAATTACTTTTGGGCATGGTTCTATAATATCATTGCTATTCCTGTAGCCATGTTCGGTCTACTTCACCCAATGATTGGCGCAAGTGCCATGGCGCTAAGCTCACTCAATGTCGTTTATAACTCCTTAAGACTGAAGAAAGTCAATATTGAACCTACTTTGATTTAATTTTGATTCACATTTAAAAATTAGAAAGGCGCTGTGCAATTTTCGTTTGCTACAGCGCCTTTTGAGGTGACGAACCGGGTTCGTTAGCTCATATGCGTGAGGAGACGAACCGGGTTCGTTAGCTCATCCAGCCACTCTGTTGCCTTCTAAGATGTATTCATCCAAAATCATAAACAAGTGATTGGGAACATTTAGTACCCAGCCTGGCTCTAGAGCAAAAATTTGATCTTTAGTCAAATGCGTCCAACCCACCATGACGCTTTGAATTTCAGCAGCTTTTGCGGCCTTAATGTCTCCGGCTGTATCACCGATATAGATGCACTGACTACGTGTTAATTTGAATGCCCTCATAACTTTCAAAAGCCCCTCAGGAGAAGGCTTAACTTCACTCACATCGTTTCGGGTAACAATCATATCAAACATGTGACTCAAATCTAAATGTCTAAGGCCATGCTCAATTGCCTCTTTACTGTTATTACTCACAAGTGCCAATCTATATCCTAGCACTTTCAGGTGTGCCAACAGCTCTTTCATCCCAGCAAACGCATGCGTTTTCGAATCGTGGTTGTGGATGTACCAAATTTTAAATTGTTCCACCATAATGTCAGCCTTATCAGGCTTGATATAAGCCATCTGATCTTCTAAAGTTTTACCCGTTAGCTCTGAAAGCTCTTTTTGTGTCAGAGTCGAACCACGATATTTTAGGGCAAAGTATCCTAAGCCCTCTTCAATCAACCGGTTAGTATCTATAACAGTGCCATCGAAGTCGAAAATAATAGTATCAATTGCCGTTGATTTATCAGTGTTTTTCTTCATTACATGCCTCCATATTTCAATAATTTTCTACTCACAGAATAACATTCTGATGTAATGGCCTTATTAAGCCTCGTTTAAGTTTATGTGAAAATCGAGTGATTTTTCACAGTTTTTAATCAAATTCAAACCTAAACATGTCATAATGGCTATAGAATATTACAAAGAG
>DMYC01000407.1 GCA_003482695.1 Clostridiales bacterium UBA8960 | reverse complement strand
GTTAATGTTGCATTGAAGAGGTGATAGTATGAACCTTGATTTATCAAAAGTTATAAAAGGACTTCAAAATCAAGCGGATTTTGAAAACAATCTCGAATTGGAAAAGTCTTTTTTAGAGTCAATTGAGTGTATAAACGCATCGGTTATCAAGATTTTAGGCCATGTCAAAAAGATTGATAGACGCTATGAATTAACCCTCTCTTATTCTGGAGATTTGGTTTTCGAATGCCACAGATGCTTAAAAAACGTTAACATTAACCTCGAAAATACTGTGGAGCGCGTTTTGGTGACGGCCTTTGAAGCGGAAGAAAATGAAGAATTTATTCTGATCAAGGACGGCGTTCTGGATTTAATGCCAGTACTAGAGGAAGATATAACATTAAACTTGCCACTACAAATACTTTGTAATGAAGATTGTGCAGGACTTTGTCCTCAGTGTGGAAAAGATCTAAACAATGGTATGTGTGAGTGTGATGAAACGAAAATTGACCCGAGACTTGAGGCACTTAAGAATTTATTCACTTAGATTAAGGAGGTGTTAAGATATGGCAGTACCTAAGCGAAAAATAGGTAAAGCGAGAAGAGATAAGAGAAGAGCATCTAATATCAAAATGACTGCTCCGAACATTATCGAATGTCCAAAATGTAAAGCGGCAAATGTATCACACAGAGAATGTGCTGAGTGTGGATATTACCACAGCAGAGACGCGAAATAATTTGAAGCCAAGGCTTCTAAGTGAAGGCAATAGTCAGCTGACTATTGCCTTTTTTACTTTTTTTGCGTATCATTAAACTGATAATATAATTGTTATGAAAATAAATCATTCACGAGGTGAGTTATGAAAATTGGCTTTGATGGTATGGGTGGAGATCATGGCCCAAAAGAAACAGTCAAAGGCGCAGTGGATGCGCTTGAGATCATAAAGGGAGACATCGTTATCTTTGGAGATGATGCGGCACTAAGAACGGAGCTTTCCAAGTATAAATTTGACGCGTCCAGAATAGAAGTTGTTCATACGACAGAAGTTGTGGGAAACGATGATAAGCCTGTAAAGGCCATTAAAGGCAAACCCGATTCATCCATGGTCGTAGGGCTAAAAGCGCTAAGAAAAGGTGAAATTGATGCATTTGTCTCTGCGGGAAATACAGGTGCCCTACTTGCAGGTAGCCTTTTAAAAGTCGGAAGAATAAAGGGCATCAGCCGACCTGCGCTTTGTACGATTTATCCGACGATGAATGGTGCATCGGTACTCGTAGATGCAGGGGCAAATGCTGAATGCAAGCCTAGAAACCTTATTGAGTTTGCTTATATGGGCAGCATGTATGCCGATAAAGTCCTAGGGTTAAAAAACCCTAAAGTTGCGCTGGTCAATATTGGATCAGAGGAGACAAAGGGAACACCGCTTTATATTGAAACACACAAAATGCTTAAAGAAACGGATCTGAACTTTGTTGGGAATGTGGAAGGACGAGATATTCCAGCTGGAAATGTGGACGTCATCGTAGCGGATGGATTTACCGGCAATATCATCTTGAAGCTAACCGAAGGGGTTGCGATGCAAATTGTGTCGGGACTTAAAAAACAGATTATGAAAAACACAATCGGGAAAATTGGTGGCCTATTATTAAAACGAAATCTATCGGACTTCAAAAAGATGATCGACTATACGGAGTACGGTGGTGCACCCCTTCTCGGTGTCAATGGCCTAGTTGTTAAAGCCCATGGATCATCTAACGCAAAAGCGTTTAAAAATGCCATTAAATATGCACAAATCGGAATTGAATCAAGCTTAGTGGAAGAAATCAGGCAAAAAGTTTCAAGTTTCGCAAACGCTGTGGAAGAAAGTTCAGATGATGAAGCATAATACTTGTGTGTCTAATAATTAGGGGGGCATATGAAACTAACGAAACTTGAACGGAGTTGGGCACTTTATGATTGGGCGAATTCCGCGTATACGATGACCGTTACAACCACTGTTTTTCCACTTTATTTTAAAGCGGCAGCAAGCGATATGGGAATAACCGCGAGTCAATCGACGGCCTATTGGGGGTTTGCGAATTCGATTGCAACATTCTTAATTGCTTTTTTAGCGCCGATCCTAGGCACCATTGCGGATTATTTTGGATTTAAAAAGCGATTCTTTATGATTTTCTTGGCCATCGGCGTCTCGGCAAACTTCCTTCTGGGATTTGTGCCCGAGACAAAGTGGGTTTTGCTTTTATTTGTGTACATTTTGACAGCGATCGGCTTTTCAGGCAGCAACATTTTTTACGATGCATTTTTAGTCGATGTTACCGAAGATGACCGAATGGATAGGGTTTCAACTCTTGGTTATGCGCTTGGCTATATAGGAAGCACCATACCATTTATTATTGCAATGGCAATCATTTTATTGTCACAACAAGGCATATTGCCATTTGATGGCTACACGACACCGAAAATTGCGTTTGTTTTGACCGCTGTGTGGTGGCTCGCTTTCAGTATTCCCATGGCGAAAGATGTAAAGCAAGTGCATGGCATACCTAGGGAACCAAAGCTCATATTGAATAGCTTTAAGCGCATGGGGCGTACGTTCAAGAATATTAAAATGCATAAACCGGCTTTTATGTTTCTAATTGCCTACTTTTTTTACATCGATGGCGTAGACACCATCATTAAAATGGCAACGTCTTATGGCTCAGATTTAGGAATCGATTCAAATACATTGCTCATTATACTTCTAGTGACGCAATTTGTCGCGTTTCCATCGGCGATTATTTTTGGTCAACTGGCCGATCGTTTTAAAGGAAAAACGATGCTTTATGTGGCAATCATCATCTATACGGGCATTTGCATCTATGCTTACTTCATGAAAACGACTTTTGATTTTTGGGTGCTGGCTATTTTGGTAGGTTCGGTGCAAGGGGGCATTCAAGCCATCAGCCGTTCATACTTCGCTAAGCTTATCCCTAAAAAGAATGCAAATGAGTTTTTCGGATTCTTTAATATTTTTGGAAAATTTGCAGCCATTATGGGGCCGTTTCTAGTTGGCTATGTAACGCTGGTCACTGGACGAAGCAATTATGGGGTTATGAGCATCGTCGTACTTTTCATTATTGGGGGTCTTGTGTTGACACAGGTGAATCCAGAACCTGAACAAATGACGGAAAACTAGACTTATCGAAAATGATTGGGTAAATGGGACGGAAACGTCCCATTTTTCATTTAATCATTGTCTTTTCCTCTGTAAAATTATAAAATGAAAAGTGTGCCCAATAAAAGGTCGTTTAAATATATTATGACGCCTATAAAGACTGACTGAGTAATAATATATTTAAGTGCCCTTTCTATGAAAAGAAAGGAAGCATTATGGAAAACAGATTTGTTGTATTACAGGAATTGATGGGCTATAAGTTCAAAGACATCAGTTTTTTGACCCGAGCGATGACACATAGCTCATATTCAAATGAAAACAAAAAAGAAAAACTTAAAAACAATGAACGATTGGAGTTTTTGGGAGATTCCGTTTTAGGATTAATCATCAGTGAATATCTATTTAGCCATTATCTTAACCTTGAAGAAGGTCAACTGACAAAAATTCGCGCAAAAATCGTCTGTGAAGCGTCGCTTGGTTCTGCCTCAAAAGCATTAAGGCTTGGAGAGTTTATGCTCTTTGGAAGAGGTGAAGAGATGACTGGCGGAAGGGAGAGAACGTCCATTCTTTCCGATGCGTTTGAAGCGCTTATCGCAGCACTGTTTTTAGATGGCGGTATGGAAGAGGCGAGAAACTTCGTTTTGAGACGACTGAGTGCCGTAATTGAAGATGCCGTTCAAGGAAGGTTGTTTGTCGACTATAAGACGCGCCTTCAGGAAGTGATACAGATTCAAAAGGGCAATCGGATCAAATATGACATTGTGCGTGAAGAAGGCCCTGACCACTCGAAAATTTTCTATACTGAAGTCAAGTTGAACGATGTCGTAATAGGCATAGGATCTGGTCACAGTAAGAAGGAATCGGAACAAGAAGCCGCAAAAGAAGGCTTGAAATGGTTATCTAAAGATGCGTAGTGGCAAAGATAAAATAGGCATTATTCCTGTTTTCGTGTCTCACATGGGTTGTCCGAACGATTGTGCGTTTTGCAACCAAAGAAAGATAACGGGAATTCAAGATGCTATATTGCCGGATGCACTTTATGACTACGCCATGGCCTATCAAAAGACAATGAAGCGAGATCAAATCGAGCTCGCTTTTTTCGGTGGCAGTTTTACGGGTATTGAGGTGGAAACGCAGAAAGCATACCTTTCAGTTGCCCAAAAACTTAAATCAG
>DMYC01000419.1:9795-13251 GCA_003482695.1 Clostridiales bacterium UBA8960 | reverse complement strand
TAGGCGCTCAATGGGGCGACGAAGGAAAGGGTAAAGTCATCGACTATTTGGCGAAAGAGGCCGATGTAGTTGTACGAGGACAAGGTGGAAACAATGCAGGTCACACTGTTGTCGTTGGTGATAAAAAATACGCTTTGCATTTAATACCATCTGGTATTCTTAATGATAATACGCTAAATGTCATCGGAAATGGTGTTGTATTTGATCCTCAGGGTTTCCTCAAAGAAGTTGACGGGTTGCGTGAAAAAGGCATCTCTACTGAGTCCATTTTTGTTTCAGATCGCGCGCATGTGGTTTTTGCTTACCATAGAGAAATAGACCGATTGGCTGAAGAAGCACGTGGCGCAGATATGATCGGCACGACTAAAAAAGGAATTGGTCCAAGCTATATGGACAAAGTCGAAAGAAGTGGCATAAGAATATGCGATTTTGTCGATGAGGAGATTTTTGAAACGATATTCAGAAAACAGATTGATGCTAAGAATAAAATCATCACTCAAATCTATGGTGGTGAAGCAATGGATGCTGATGCACTGGTAGATGAGTATAAAGCATATGCCAAGTTGATTAAGCCTTTTGTGGCGGACACGTCTTTGATCGTGTATAACGCATTGAAAGAAGGGAAAAAGGTTTTACTTGAAGGTGCACAAGGCACTTTGTTGGATTTGGATTATGGCACTTATCCTTATGTTACGAGTTCACATCCAACAGCTGGCGGTTTTACGATCGGTTCAGGTATTGGTCCAAACCAAATCGGAGAAGTTGTTGGCATCACTAAAGCCTATACGACACGTGTCGGCAAGGGCCCTTTTGTAACGGAACTTGATAACGAAGTCGGCGATAGAATCAGAATTGCAGGTCATGAGTTTGGCACGACTACAGGTAGACCGCGCCGATGCGGATGGCTTGATACGGTCATCGTAAAATACTCTGCTCGAGTAAATGGGATGACTTGTATAGCACTTATGCTTCTTGATGTTTTGACTGGATTTGAGACGGTGAAAATTTGTACAGGATATAAGTATGGTGATGAGGTCATCGATAATTTCCCAGCAAGTTTAAATGTACTTTCGAAATGTCAGCCAATTTACGAAGAGCTACCTGGATGGCAAGAAGATTTATCTGAATGCACGACTTTTGAAATGTTGCCACAGAACGCAAAAGCTTATGTGGAAAGGATAGAAGCATTAACGGGGATACCGGTCAAGATTATTTCGGTGGGTCCAAAACGCAATCAAACGATTATAAGAGGTGAAATATACTAAAAGATAATGCCAGTCTGGCTGCGATGAATGACTCAATTCGCAACCAAGCTGGCATTTTTTAACGTTCCCAACGAATGTCAGGTCCAAAGAACCTAATAATTTTATAATGGCCTTTAAGGCGTGAGTCTATACGATCGTTATAGAAACTTGCAATCTCTGACAGTTTGATATTCGTACTGATTATGGTGCTCTTTTCTTTAAGAATTCTTGAATTGATGATGTTATAAAATTCGCTTATCGTAAAACTGTTTGCAGATTCTGTTCCCATATCGTCAATAATCAATAAATCCACTTCAAACAATTGTTCATAAGCCATTTGTACGAAAGGGTTGTTTTTGTCGCTAAATGTTTTCTTTTCCAAAATATTAATAATTGAAAACGGCGTCTGGTATATGACGGAATGTCCTTTATCGAGAAGCGATTTTGCGATGCAGTTACACATGTATGTTTTACCAAGTCCACTGGAACCATAAAATAGTAGGTTTCCGCTTCTTGGAAACGAACTGACAAATGCTTCGGACTCAGACAAGACTTGCATCATGTTTTCTCTTTGAGTGACTTTTTCTTTCGGTAAAATTTGCGAAGAAAAGACATTGAGATTGAAATGATCAAAATTCTGCTTTTCTAGTTGTTGCTCGATACCGGACATTTCGTATGCTTTGCTTATCAACTTCTGATTAAAACAGCTACAACGTGTATTGTCCTCCAGAAATCCAGAATCTTTGCACTTGGCGCACTTGTAATGAAGATCCAAGTAATTGGCAGGTATATTATGATCCGTCAATAACACAGATTTTTCGCTTTTGAGCGCATCAAGTTCACGCTTCAGTTGACTTAGCAATAAATCCGTTTTATGGGGCGTCTTCAATAGCGACTTTGAAATCTCCGAACTGATTTGGCTCATCTTCAAATCAATTTGAGCGATTCTAGGTATTTTTTCATACAAAACAAGTTTCCGCTGTTTTCTAGCCGCCTTGTTCTGCTCCTGTTGATTTCGATATGACTCCATAATTTCTAAATAGGCATGATTCATAAATGACTTCCTTATTTGTTTTTATTAAGCAAAATGTTTTCTAGCTCTTCTTCAGAATATGTTTTTTCCTTTTCAATCGTGTAATTTCTTCTTTTACTTTGCGGCTTAAAATCAGCTTTGTCTTTCTGATTTTTGACCTGATACTCTGAAAATGTTTTTACACCTTGCCCTGCTAATGTTGATATGGCTTTATCAATGTAATTAAAACTGATGTTGAGCGTCTTTTTCGAAAGGTCCTTTATGATGTCGTACATGTCACCCGGCAGAATCGCATATGAATCAATCCATTTATCGATTAGATCCTTTTCGCCTTGATTGGGTAGTCGATATGAGATTCCCAAAAGTTTTAAAACGTCCCTGTATATTTGGCTTCTCTCGTTTGATTGGGACAAATGGACCTCAACTTGATCTTTAGTGGTGAAGCCTTGATCAATCCAAGAAAGAAGCGTCGTTTTTACGATTTTAAAGTTTCGAATATTTCTTTCTATAAAGCAATGTTCAAATGCTTTGACGATGAAATCATGATCCTTTGAGTAGTTCTCGAAATAGTCACCGATGTCTCTGTACTCAGCGTATGAAAGTGGATGTCCGATAATTTTCTCAACAGATTTCGTCAATTTTACGAAATTTTCATTCTCTATTCTAAAGGCGTTTTGATTGGACGATTTTAAATTTTTGACATTTGAGTTGGCCTGATTTTTGTTGTTGAAATTATTTTGAATATAAAGAGATCTCAATGACAAAAATTCTATATCATAATCCAGTCCCTCGTTATGCGGGTGCTTTACAACAAGTCCAGTCTTTACCCAATATTGCCATGCTTCGTGAATGTCTTGAAGTGGAAGAGACAACATATTCGCAAGTGTTCGATTATCATAATGGTATTTTACGTTTTCCTCTTTAGAGAACATCAAGCCCAACAAATAAACTTTGACGTATGTACCGCTTGCCGAGGGCATAAAGTCGGTTATGAACATGTTTTCTATATTAAGTTCCCCTAAGTCAAACTCAGGCGCTTTCTTGAAAAATCCCATGTAACCCCCTAAAGAAATTGTTTTACACTATTCATTTAATAATTATATCATCGTTTTGATATTAGGTTTAGAACTATTTGTGACAGCCGTGAACTGAACTGTTAAATAGGTGTAAAAAAAAAGC
>DMYC01000419.1:0-9737 GCA_003482695.1 Clostridiales bacterium UBA8960 | reverse complement strand
TGTGCTATAATTAAGAAGGTATTTTACCAGACAGAGATAGAACCATTGCAATAGCCATTATTAAAGGAGTATAGGATGGGGAAGAAAAAACCAGTCGTTTCTAATAAGCACTTTTATAAGAAGACTAATGCAAAATATGTCGTGAAAAACGGAAAAAACAAGGATGCTTTAGGTGAGAATGCTGCAAAAGCAATTGCCACAGTGTTGTATCCTATTTATTTTGCAGGATCAAAAGTTAAAGGGCTTATCAAAAGCAGACAGTCAAAAGCTCAAGACAGTTCATACGCAGATGTGAGTAAACACAAAAAACTAAATATAGAATCATCAAGTATTGGTCTTGTGAAGACTAAAATTATCGAATCAGCTACAAAAGGGTTTAGAGTTTTAAAGCCTTACAAGTACTACGTCGCAGGCGCAACCATGTTAATTGCGATCTCAGCGATTGGATTTTCTGCATTATCCCAGATTGAAGAAAAAGATGACACCGTGATTGCCGAAACGCAACAACATGTCGTTACGATTCCGAAAGTAACTGAAACGGAAGAGGCTTTGACGACTTTTGACACGTCCGAAACTGCAACAATGGAAGTTGTGAAACTACCTGAGTTCAAAGTAATGAGTTTTGCATCTGTCAAAGTTTATCAACTCAAGGTCAACGGGAATGGAATTGCAAATTTCAGATCTGAAGAAGAAGCAAACGAAGTATTGGATCAGTTAAAAGCACTTTATACAAATGTTGAAGGTTCAGAAATTAAAGACGTTTATTTTTCTGAAGAAGTGTCAGTAGAGCTTGCTCATATCGACATTACTCAGTTTTCAGATTACGATGTTGTCGAGACAGCACTGGAGTTCATCGTAAAAGGTACAAAAGAAGAAAAGAAGCATATTGTACAAAAGGGTGAAAATTATTGGGTTATTGCTCAATACTACGACATCAGTCCTTATGATTTAGAGGTTGCAAATCCGGACATTAAGCCAGAATCGATTCAAATCGGTCAAGAAATCAGCTTAGTTGTACCAAAACCGTTGATAAGCGTTTGTACAGTTGAAGAAGCATCGTACTCAGACTCAATTGCATTTGACGTAAAATATGAAGATTCGACGTCGCTTTATAAAGGCGAGACAAAAACGAAGGTTAATGGCGTTTACGGTGAGCGAGCGGTTGTCGCAGAAGTCATCAAGGAAAACGGTCGTGAAATCAACAGAACGATTCTCTCTGAGAATATAGTTGCTCAACCACAAGCGAAAGTCGTTTACAAAGGCACAAAAGATCCACCACCAAGAATGGGTTCAGGTAGCTTAGTTCGACCAACTTCAAGAGGACCTATCACATCGGAGTTTGGCGTATGGCGTTCTTATAGAAGACATACAGGTATTGATATCGGACTGAAAATTGGAACAGCAGTTACAGCTGCGGATGGCGGTATGGTAACTTTTTCGGGATATTCCAGTTCGTATGGTCGTTATATCATCATTGACCACGGTAGCAATATGACAACTTTATATGCACATAACAGTTCATTGACTGTTAAGAAAGGCGATAAAGTGTTCCAGGGACAAACCATAGCGTATAGCGGAAATACTGGAAATAGTACAGGTCCTCATCTTCATTTTGAAGTGAGAATCAACGGCGTTCCTAAGAATCCGAGAAATTATGTTAATTTTTAAAGATAAAGCGAGTCTTTGACTCGCTTTTTTTATTATTATAATATAAAATATTGGTAATATCAGTCATATGATTATAAAATTCTATCTAAGAAACAATCGGGGGAGGCAATAGAATGAATAAAAAGATACTCGTTGTCGATGATGAGAAACCCATTTCGGATATCATAAAATTTAACCTTGTAAAAGAAGGGTACGAAGTCGAGACGGCTTTTGACGGAGAAGAAGCGCTTAAGAAAGTTTACCAGTTTCAACCTGACCTGGTGCTGCTTGATGTCATGTTGCCGAAGCTAGATGGTTTTCAAGTTTGCAGACGCATTCGAGAGTCATTTAATATGCCGATTATCATGTTGACGGCGAAAGAAGAAGAAGTTGACAAAGTTTTAGGTTTTGAACTTGGTGCAGATGATTATATTACGAAACCATTTGGTATGAGAGAGTTGATTGCACGTGTAAAAGCCAACATAAGACGTTTGAATTTCGTCGATGTGGAGCTGAACTCGGCTGGGGGAAATACGGTTAATGCAGGTAAACTTACAATAGACCTTGACCGTTATGAAGTTACAAAAGAAGAAAAGGTGATTGAACTGACATTAAGAGAGTTTGAACTTCTTAAGTTTCTTGCGACGCAATCCAATCAAATTTTCACGCGTGAGCAACTTTTAAAAGACGTTTGGGGCTATGAGTACTTTGGTGATATCAGAACAGTAGACGTCACCGTTAGGCGCTTACGTGAGAAAGTGGAAGATGATTCGAGCGAACCGACCTACATCATGACAAAACGTGGCGTAGGATATTATTTCAAGAAGAATTAGCAGGAGGCATATGTTAAAAAGCATTCGATCCAGATTTACAATTATATATTTCCTGCTTGTCTTTATAGCGATGATCATCTCGGGAGTATTTATCGTACAATCGCTTGAAGAGTACAACCTTAACGTCATATCGAAACGCCTTGACGATATAGCTCAGATTATGATATCTGAGCTATCTAAAGTTGAGACGGATGATTTGAGTCGTGTTAGGGTTGAGATTCAAGAATCATTGGATCGACATGTGGATATAGGGTTAAGAGAAGAGATATTCATCATCGATAATTTTTCTCATAAAATTATTGCGACGAGTACAGAGAACCTCAATCGGGATGTGACAGAAATACTGAATGATAGCTTGGTTATCGAGGGTATGATTGGAAGGATTGTCGAAAAAAATATCGAATTGAGCGATGCTGTAAAAACAAAAGATAAAGTCTATCCAATTTATAGCAACAACAAACAACTCGGTATTGTCTATCTTAGATATGATTTGAGCGATATTTATGAATCCATTAGCAAAGCGCGAATGATCATTTTTCGTGCAATTGTTTTTTCGCTCTTGATTACGATCATCATTGGGTTTATCATATCGAAGAGTATTACCGATCCGATCAATGAAGTAACTAAGAAGGCCTCATTGCTTGCAGAAGGCGATTTTAATCAGCGCGTTGAAATTCGTTCTGAGGATGAAATCGGTATGTTGTCGAGTACGTTCAACTTTCTAGTGGATGAACTAAAAAAGAGTATTAGTGAGATCTCTAGAGAGAAAAGCAAGCTGGAAGCGATCATCAATTACATGGAAGATGGGTTGATTGCCATTAATGCAGAGGGAAAGATCATTCATTCCAATCCCAAAGCCATAAAAATGCTTGCAAATGGTGACCAATTAGATGACGACTTAATTGGGGATCTATTATCGATCTACAATTCGGGTCGAGTTGATTCAGGCGTCGGTTCGAAAAGCATCACAGCAAACGGAAGAATTCTTAAGGTCAATTTTGCACCATATATTGATGAAGACTCCAACAAGGTCGGCATTATTTTTGTTCTGCAAGATATTACTGAAACTGAAAAACTTGAAACGATGCGTCGAGAATTTGTCGCAAACGTTTCTCATGAGTTAAAGACACCGATTACAAGCATTAAAAGCTACACGGAAACCATTCTGGATGGTCGTGTCGATGATCTTGAAATGCAGCGTGTATTTTTGGAAGTTGTGAATACGGAAGCAGATAGAATGTCAAGACTTGTAAGTGATTTGCTTGAACTCAGCAATTTCGACTCAGACTCCATAAAACTCAAAAGGAGTGCTTTTTACGTTGAAGAGATCATAAACAATTGTATCCTTAAGTTAAAAGTGACGGCTGATCAGAAGAAGCAGCAAATCACGACACACTTTAGCATCCCAACAATTCAAGCGATGATCGATAAAGATAAAATCGAGCAAGTGTTCCTTAACATATTGTCTAATGCCATAAAATATACAAGTGAAGCAGGTGTAATCGATATTGATTTAAGGCCAGGTGAATCTGAAGAGGTGTTTGATATCGTCATCGCGGACAGTGGAATTGGTATACCAGAGGAAGACATCGATAGAATTTTCGAAAGGTTTTATCGCGTGGATAAGGCACGTACAAGAGCTCATGGTGGAACAGGTCTAGGCCTATCGATTGCCAAGGAGATTGTTGAAGCGCATCAAGGTAGAATTAGAATTGAGTCTGAAAACAATATTGGGACAAAAGTCACGATTACGCTGCCATATTCATTATAAAAGTGTAATGTCTTCTTAAAAACGATGTAATGGTATTGTAACAAGAATTGTGTATAATAATAATGTGGATTTGTGTTTTTGTTCACTACTATGCTATTGGAGGATTTTATGTTTCGCAAGGGACTCGTATTATTGGTGATGATTTTTATGATATCAGCACATATTGGATTTTCTGCTACTGAGCATCCAGTGAGTGCGGATCAGATTATTATAGCTGAACCTACAACTGAAAAAATCACTAACGATAAACAAGTCATTGTCAACGTGAACATCACAAATGTGAAAGTGACTGATAACCCTATCATTATGTCTCTCGTACGCATCGCAAATAGATTGCCTTTTGCCGATTCGTTAGGTTCAGAACTGAATGTTTCTGTGATGAAATTATCATCCAATGCAGCATCTGACATGTCAAGATCGACGATTTACAATATGACGTATTCCACAGAAGACCCTGTATATTCGGCAAATTATCAGAAAGAGACTCAAGTTATTAATAGATATTTTGAGTTGAAAGACATGATTCTTGCACACAATTATGAGATTTCCACGATTAATCGCAGTTATAGATTTGATTTAATCGCAAATAACATCAGTGAGATTGCTAAATTGAACGCTGATACGTTAAATCAATACAATAGATGGACTCAACTCAAAAGCAATGTATCTGAGCTGAGAAAAGAGTATACACAAGTTCAAACACAGTACATCAAGTATTTTGAGAAGAATCTATTAGTGGATGAAATCAAAACACTCAGTTATTTTAAAGTAATTGGTAGATTACCAAACGGCACTTATAAATTAAGATTTATCGATTTAGAGGGTCAACTTATTAAAGAGTTTGCTTTTGAAGTAATCGATAAAGAAGAGACCATTCGTCTTATTGAGTCATTTAACACGAGAACCAACTAAGTAATAGGAGCATAGTGAATGTATAAGGAACGATTGAAGACAATCCTGCTCGTCGTGCTAATTTTATCTTCACTTATTCTGACTCAGATTAATTTGTTTGATGGATTAATCATTAGTGAAGGCGTTAGTGATGATTTAGAAATTTATTCCTCAAAATTATCGACTTATATTAACCCCCAAAGTTATTATGTTGGCTTTGGGGGTCTATCATATACAAGAATATATGATAACCGTCTACAGGATAATATTTGGAGTGAAGTTCGACCATTTATTTTGAGTTGTTTTCTAAATTACGAGTCAATTGTAGAAATTAATAGGGATGAATACATTAGAGCGTTTTCTGAAGGAAGCCTACTTGTAAGAATGCCGGTCGACTTATCCGTTGAGCGTTATTACAGTTTGTTTTCAGATAGCGTTCTTTCCAGTGAGATAAGAGGGATTTATCCTAGAGAATATTTGTTAAGAGAGGGCAATGTGCGCTCTCTATATGTTTTTGACGCCTCAGCGAAGAAGTACTACTTAATCAAGCATAAAACTCAGCACCATGATATTGGCTCTGTGGTTGATCGGATTAAAGCTGAAGGATGGATTGAATACAGAAAAATCAGTGATCGATTTAGTTTAAGCAGTACAGTATCAGATGAGTATAACAAAAAAAATTATGAGCTGATTCCGTATTTATATGATTTCGTGATTGCTCCAATCAACTACGACTATGAAGTAAGATTGGATGACGCTTTTTTTAGTAGTGACATATCAAAAATTTCAAGTTCTGTATTTGGGAGAAACTTGAATTTCGTAAAGCGCTTAAAAGACATTAACGATTCCATAATCCTCATGTATGGTTATGGTGATAAATCGCTGACGGTTACAAATGAAGGTGTGATTTCTTACCGTGAGAAGTTTAACCAGACGAATTCAAGACCTTTGAATTTCAATGAAGCGTTTTCACTTGCGGCAGGTCGACTGGAAAATTTCGGCACCTTACCTGAAGGGCTTTTTTTAGCAGCATATGAAGAATACCCTCAAACCAACACCTTTAAATTTTATTTCAATTATAAGTTAAACTCATTTGCAATTGCTGAAAGCAATGTCCTTGATCATCCAATCGTAATTGAAGTAAGGGAAAACCAGGTGGTTTCTTTAGATAAGAGCTTAAAGATTTATACTGGGGAGTCTGTAACGGAGAAGTACGTCAACTCCGAACGATTAATCACAATTGATGAGTGCATCACAATTAATTTTTTGGAAGTCAGCATATACTATCTGCAGGACAATAACATCTATAATATTGCTCAAGATACAATCAGCTATTACTTTCCGATTCGGAGTGAAATAAACAGTATAGATTTGAGATATAGTGCTGTAGAGGAGGAATCGGCAAAATATATGATTCCATCATGGCAAGTTAAAATAAGTGATAGAACTTACATTTTCAATGCCTTTACAGGTGAATTGATCAAGACTTATAGGTAATGGAGTGGGGGGCATATGGATTGGCCAAAGATTAAAACAATTCTAATTATGGTTTTGTTAGTAACGAATTTAATGCTTGGTTTCACCTATTATATGGAACGTTTGAGATTTGAAACAGAATCAAACGACAATCTAGAGGACGTTATCAAACTTTATGAGTATAAAGAGGTGGATGTACTTGCTAGAAATTTCAAATTTCCTAGCGTGCTAAAATCGGTGAACATTGAGTTCGAATCTTTTGATTTGACAAATGTTCAGAATTTACTTGGAGCTGGATTCACCTTTGATGGTGAGTATTATACACTTTTGGATAAAGTCGTCATTTTAGACGACACAAGCATCGTTTTTGCACGGGATGAACATATCAACAGAGTAAAAGTCAACTTTTCGACATCGAAAAGAACGAACGAAATGATAGACGAACCGCTTGAGGTCTCATTTTTGTCGGATAAAGTCGTTAAGTTTATTGAAGCCAACAACCTCATGATCGCCTATGATCAGATAGAGATTTACAGCATAGGCGATTATAGAGTCGTAAAACTTTACCAAATGAGCGATGGGTATAAATTCATTGAATCCAACACGAGTTTTTGGTTGTTTCAAGATGAAGTTGTTGGATTTAAAAGACAAAGTCCAATAAAAATCAGTACGCCGCAAGGGTCAAGGTATGATATAATTTCAGTAGATCGCGCACTCTATAGCCTTCTTCCAAAAATTGAAAGTCGTGATGCTGTACTTGATATTTCTTTAGTTTATAAATTGAACGACGAAAATTTGCTTGTCACGAATTTAATTCAAGGTGAAGCGTTGCCCTATTATGAAATTGTATTAAAATCAGGTGCTAAATACCACATTAGAGCTGTACAGACCATTAATTGATTACAGAGGAAAATATGTCATTATCATTTTGTTCATTAGCAAGTGGCAGTTCTGGGAATTGTCAATACGTTGAATCCGAAACAACGCGTCTCCTAGTCGATGCTGGGATGAGCGGCAAATATATCAAAAACTCACTTGAAACGATAAATGTAAAAGTTGAAACCATAAATGGTATACTCCTTACTCACGAACACGCAGATCACATTAGTGGACTGGGTGTTTTGATGCGTAAGTTCAAGTTGCCTTTGTACGTGACCGAGAAGACTTGGGAAGCAGTCAAGCTTAAAATTGGTGAGATCGATGAAACGCTTCTGAACATATATGATAAAATTGACGAGATTGTAATCGGTGATATAACCGTGAGAGGGACGCGTATAACACATGATGCAGTCGACCCTCTATGTTACACATTTAAAAATAACGATTCAAAAGTAGGGATTGCAACAGACCTAGGAGCCATATCGGATGATGTAATCAATGAGTTCAAGGATTGCGATTTGCTTATGATCGAATCCAACCACGATATTGAAATGTTGAAAATAGGACCTTATCCACTTTATTTAAAGCGCCGAATTTTAAGTGAACATGGTCATTTAAGCAATGAGGATGCAGGATATATTGCAAAGGAAATAATAAAGCATGGGATGGCTAAAAACATTTTACTTGCGCATTTGAGTAAAGAGAACAATTTTCCAGATTTGGCTTATGAAACAGTAAGAGGCATTTTAGAAATGGATCAAATCATTATTGGGAAAGACATTAATCTTGACTTAACCTATAGAGATAAAGTGGGTAAACTATATCGAATTGTTAAATGAAAGGAAGACCAATTTGAAACGTTATAATAGATGGACACTCATAATTTCACTTACAACTTTAGTTCTTTCATTCTGTATGCCATCGTTTGGCACGACTGTGAACGATGAATTGACACGTATGATCAATGTTGAAATGATTAATCACAATGTTCCTGGTGTCATGGTAACCATCGTGAAAGGTGGGAAGCTCTATTATAAAGAAGCGTTAGGTGAGTCGAATACGGTAACTAAAACACCAATGAACACCACATTGTCTATTTTTCAGACGGGTTCAATCTCCAAAGTTTTAACGGCTTATGGGCTCTTAAATTTACTGGAAAAGCAGGGCATTGACACTGAAGAAAAAATTGGTCCTTATTTACCGGAGTACCTTAAAAAAAACGATTATCTATCCGAATTGACTTTTAGAAACATTATGACCCATACAACAGGTATCGCTACTTTAAAAGCGGATTCTGCGACGGTAGAACATCCGATCAACAGCCTAACGCAGAGTTTTGACTCGTATGCTAAGCTGTTCTTTGAAACCTATAAACTCAAACCTGTTATAGAAAAGGATAAATATACAATATTTTCGAATGTTGGCTATATTCTTTCAGGCTTACTAATCGAGTCAATTTCAAATGATCGATATGAGTACTTCATGGCAAAAAAAGTACTTGAACCACTGGGTATGCTGACCTCGAGAGATATTTTACTGGATAATGCACTAACAGGATATTCACTCGTTCAAAATTACGCTGTCTTTGGTGGACAAAGAACGGCACTTTCTGCCTTTAAATCCAAATTTTTACCGTCTGACGATTTTCTGACGACGATAGATGATATGACCAAGCTGATGATCGCTTTTACGAAAGAACAGGACGATTCAGAAATATATCATGCAATGTTCACTAGACAAGTAGGAAATAATGCATTAACATCGGGTAGAAGTTTTGGATTCTCTGTCTTGAACTTTGGGCAATATGAAGCTTATTTGCACGATGGGGGCATACCAGGTTCGAATTCAAGATTAGTGGTGATTCCTGAGATCAATACGGCATTTTTCATAACGTACAATTCAAATGATCTTTCTGCGAGAGAAAGCTTTACAAATGTGATTTTGAGTGAATTACTTGGGGATTATGAGCAAATCGCCAATTATGAACCAATTGAGATCGATGAGCTTAATAAATTCACCGGTGTTTTTTCCCCGGTTAATACGTCGACAGAAACATTGGAACGTCTGACAAAAATCATTCATCAAATTCGTGTGAGAGAAGATGTTGGTGGCCTACTGATTGATGGTGTTGCATATGTACCCATTAGTGAAACGATTTTTTATAGTGAATCTTCGTCAAATTTTGCCGAGTATAGAACAAATGAAAAAGGGCAATTAGAGTATTTGATTGTTGGAAGTTC
>DMYC01000007.1 GCA_003482695.1 Clostridiales bacterium UBA8960 | reverse complement strand
GGAGCTCGGATATTTTCGTGAGGTTCGGCGGCGAGGAATTTCTCGTTCTGATGCCAGAAACGGAAGTGGAAGGCGCATCGATTGCCGCAGAAAAAATTAGACAGGCCGTTGAAAAAAACAGCCATCCATTGACCGGTATACAGACAGTGAGCCTTGGCGTCGCTGAGCGTATGCCTAATGAATTGTTCATTGATTGGTATAAGCGTGTGGATAAAGCGATGTATGCCGCAAAGAGATTGGGGCGCAATCGCGTGGTCAAATCTGATTAAATCATCTACCTACTTTCAGGCGAATCTCGTCTATCGAAAGTGGGTTTTTTTATGTTAATAATTTATGGTGGGAAAAAGTTTGTGAAATAGGGTATAATAAGACCATTGAATAATTTGTGGAGGATGAAATGAGCCATATTAACTGGAAGAATGAGAAAAATCTTGCATTGTTGGTGGATTTTTATGAAATCACTATGACAAATGGTTATATGATAAATGGTGATACAAACGTAAAAGTATATTTTGACTATTTTTTTAGAAGGGTTCCTGATGGTGGCGGTTTTGCGATTACAGCTGGACTTGAACAATTTATCGATTATTTGATGAATATTCGGTTTTCATTAGAAGACGTTCAAATGTTGCGTGATATGAAGATGTTTTCAGAAGCGTTCTTGAATTACTTATTGTCATTTAAGTTTACCGGAGATGTGTGGGCAATTCCTGAAGGCACGCCAGTGTTCCCGAACACACCGGTGATTACAATAGGCGCACCTATACTGGAAGCGCAGATGATCGAGACGATGCTATTGCTCGTGGTCAATCACCAGAGCCTTATCGCGACGAAGGCGAGTCGAATCGTCAGATCGGCAGGTAAAAAGCCTGTGGTTGATTTTGGTGCGAGGAGAGGGCATGGTGCCGATGCGACGATTTATGGCGCAAGGGCGATGTATTTGGCAGGTTGTGTAGGCACATCGAACCTGCTTGCATCAAAGATGTTTGACATTCCGCCGATTGGCACGATGGCCCATAGCTGGGTTCAATTTTATGGCGATGACAAACTTGCATTTGAAAATTATGCAAAAGCTTATCCACCAAAAGCGACTTTGCTCGTAGATACTTATAATGTACTCAGTTCTGGTGTCCCTGCAGCGATTGAAGTATTCAAAAATATGGATAAAGAAGCGGTTAAAGGGATTCGGTTAGATAGTGGTGATTTGAAATATTTGTCCCAAGAAGCCAGAAAATTGTTAAATAATGCTGGACTGAGCGATGTTGCGATTACCGCATCGAACTCACTTGATGAATATAAGATCAGGGAACTTGAAATACAAGGGGCGCCACTTGATTCGTATGGCGTCGGTGAACGTATGATGACGGCTTCATCAGAGCCTGTTTACGGTGGGGTATATAAGCTGGTGGCAGTAGAAGAAAACGGTGAAATTGATCCGCGTATAAAAATTTCGGAAGATCTGGTCAAAGTGACAAATCCTGGTCTGGAAGACGTTTGGCGTTTTTTTGACAACAAGACGGGAAAGGCATTCGCAGACCTTTTGACGCTTAAAGGCGAGGAAGTCGGCGACAACTACATTTTATTCGATGAAGGCATGCCGTGGCGTAAAAAGAAAGCGTATAATTATACGGTGAAAAAGCTGCAAGAGGAGATCATAGTCAGTGGAAAACTCGTTTACAAGTTTCCTTCGCTTAATGATGTTAGAGCATACTGCAAAGCTGAAATTGATAAACTCTGGGATGGGCTGTTGAGATTTGAAACGCCAGATCATTATTATGTCAATTTATCTTTCGATTTGTGGACTGAGAAAAGAAGACTGATTGAGGAAAATTACACAAAATTGGGATAGATGAGGTGTATTCATGATTAGTAATAAAGCGAAAGCGGTTTTTAAAGCAATTGAGATGATCAAGTTTAAAGAGACAATGAGCTTTGATCATCCTCGAAGAACGAAGCTCAACTATGTGCCATTGGTTCTGTACTTTAAGAACGATTTGGTTCAACTTGAAATTCAAGGTCGAAATGTTTATAAAATCGTGCCCAAAGACAATCCGTCGGACTTCCATGTCGTTTTTTTTCATGGTGGTGGGTATGCCCATGAATCATCAATCAATCACTTTTTAATGATTAATAAATTTGTCAATTTATCAAATTGTCGCGTCACTTTCGTCGAGTATCCCCTGGTACCCGAAGCGAATGTGCACCAAACACTTAGCATGGTCAAAGAAACCTACGCTCTATTAGTGGATCAATACCCTGATCATCGTTTCGTTATCATGGGAGACTCTGCGGGGGGTGGACTGGCGCTCGCTCTAAGCATGCTGATAAGGGATCTGAAAATGAAGCAACCTGAGAAGATCGTCCTGATGTCACCTTGGCTTGACATCAGCATGACAAATCCAGATATTCACCTTTATGATGAAAGAGATTTGATATTGAATTTGGAGTCGCTAGAGGATGTTGGAAGCCGATATGCTGCCGACTTGCCTAAGGACGATTTTCGCGTTTCACCGATTTATGGGGATTTGAACCATTTAGGTGAGATTTTAGTGCTTTATGGTACGGATGAAGTCTTGAAACCCGATTGTGATAAATTTTGCCAAATGCAAAATTTGAAAGGGACGCATATTAATTGTTCGGTTTACGAAGAAATGCAACACGATTGGGTGATTATGCCTCTTCCTGAACAAGAAGATGCGTTGGCTGAAATCAGTGAATTTATCAATGGGTAATTAATCAATATAAAATAAAAAAAGCGGTTTGTCTTGATTATTTTAAAATAATCAAGACAAACCGCTTTTTATTTTGGTGGAGATGATGGGATTCGAACCCACGACACCCAGACTGCCAGCCTGGTACTCTCCCAACTGAGCTACATCCCCTTGCAGTACTTATATTGTAAGGTGTTTTTACGTGAAGTGCAAGTCAAATGATTGTTAATATATAAATTTTATCCGTATAAATATTTTAATTTAAGAAAATTTGTTGCTAGAATTAAAAGAATGTGTTAAATTATTGTAAAACCTGTCGCATTTTCAAGAAATGGTTTTTTAAAAAAAGAATCGTGCTGATTTTCTATTGTGGATTTCATATCGACGATAGGCGAAAAGTGTGAACAAAAAATTCAAGGAGGGGTTATATGAATCAACCAAGAGAGAATTGGGGATCTAGATTTGGTTTCCTTATGGCTGCTGCAGGTTCTGCTATAGGCCTAGGTAACATCTGGAGATTTCCTTATACCACTGGACAAAATGGTGGTGGCGCATTTATTCTTATTTATTTAGTATTTGTATTTGCCATCGGACTCAGCGTTATGACTGCTGAATTCGCTGTAGGCCGTAGAACTGGACTGGCAGCAGTTGGCGCATTTAAGAAATACGATAGCAGATGGACATTTGTCGGTGTTATCGGTGTTGTTTCCGCATTCTTTATCATGGGCTTTTATCCAGTCGTTGGTGGTTGGGCGATCGCTTATGTACTGAAGTCCTTTACAGGTCTTCTAAGCAATCCTGCTGGAATCGGCGATGTATTTGGCGGCTTTATTACGAACTCGGTTGAGCCACTTATCTACATGTTGATTTTCTTGGCACTTAATATCGTAATCGTTGCTAAAGGCATCGGCGGCGGTATTGAAAAGGCAGCAAAAGTTTTAATGCCTGCACTTTTCGGTATTCTTGTCATTTTGATGGTTAGAAGCGTTACATTACCAGGCGCAAGCGCAGGTCTTGATTTCTTATTCAAACCTGATTTTTCTGAAGTAACTGGTCAGACATTCCTTGCAGCTCTTGGACAAGCGTTCTTCTCACTCAGTTTAGGTATGGGTTGTATGATCACTTATGGTAGTTACCTGAAGAAAGATGAAAATCTTCCTCAGAATGCAGCAATCGTAACAACACTTGATACATTGTTCGCGATTTTTGCTGGTATCGCTATATTCCCTGCACTATTTGCTTACGGCATGGAGCCAGCTGCAGGTCCTGGACTTGTATTCGTAGTTGTTCCTATCGTATTCTCAGAGTGGGGTGCTCTAGGCGTTGCATTCTCTGCACTTTTCTTCGTTGCACTTGCTGTTGCGGCACTTACATCTTCAGTTTCATTACTTGAAGTTGTTGTTTCTTACTTGATCGACCAAAAGAACGTTGCTAGAAAGAAAGCGGTTTACATCTCTGGCGCGATCATGACCGTTATGGGTATCTTGTCTTCGTTATCACTTGGCGCGATGTCAGGATTCACATTCTTAGGCGTTGGTGTATTCGATTTCTTCGATATCTTGACAGACAAGATATTCCTTGCAATCGGTGGTATGTTACTTGCGATCTTTGCTGGTTGGGTTGTTAAGAAAGAAGACCTTAAAGCTGAACTTACAAACGAAGGCACTGTACAATTCAAGTTGTTTGAAATCTGGTATGCTATGGTTAAATATGTCATTCCAGTAGCAGTTGCATTTGTTGCAGTATTTGGTATCTTAGACATTTCTTCTAAGTCTTTGATGATCTTTGGTTTAGGTATTATTGCAGTCCTTGCAATATTCTCAAAGAAACTCTAATAAACATATAAAAATAAGCCACGGATTATCAAATCCGTGGCTTTTTTTTATTTAGAATAAAATTCGACGATGAGTTGATCGTTAATAGCGATAGGAATCTCATGTCGCTCTGGTGCTCTGATTAATGTAGCACTTCGGGTTACCGTGTTTTTTTCTATATAGGGAAATGCATCTAGAGTGGATAAATCAAAATTCTCTGTGAAGACGCTCATGCCATTCGCCTTATCTGAAAGTGAAATGGTATCACCAACCCTTACAGGGTGTGAAGGGATGTCCACTTTCATAGCGTTTAGCCTAACATGTCCGTGAACCACCATTTGTCTAGCCTGTCTAATTGAACTTGCTGCGCCCATCCTGTAAACCATGTTGTCAAGCCGCGTTTCGAGGAGCACAACAAGTGTCTCGCCGGTTTGGCCTCTATTTTTCTTTGCGGTTTCTATATAGCGTTTGAATTGTTTTTCTAAAACGCCATAGTACGCTCTTAAGCGTTGTTTTTCAAGTAGTTGAATGCCATAAGTCGATAATTTTTTGTCTGCTCGCCCCATTCCGGGTTTAGAGCGTTTCATTGCTTTTGGGTGCCCACATACATTTAAGCCAAGACTTCTGCACAACTTAAATCGTGGACCGTTCATGGTTGCCATTGATTTCCTCCTTGTGAATCATCAAATAATTAGAATTCATTTTCCGCCGCGGTAAATGATAATTATTATCAATAGCCATGATTTATTATAAATGAGACAAGGGGAAATGTAAAGTAACGGATTTGAAATATAAATCACCTTTTTTTTGAACGATACCGTTTCAGATCTTCTGCATCTTTGACTTCTAAGTCTTTTAAACCGGCCTTGTATTCAAGATGGTGCGTAAACTCATGCAGTAAAGTTTTTTTGAGCAACTCGCGAAGCTTGGTTTCCGTCGTGTTCGGATAAATACACTCAAAAGAACCATAGTATATTTTAATTTGATTGCCTAGTACGTCGCGGACGTATTCCCCCATGATGTAAAGTGGTCGATTCACTTGGCTGTCACGATGCATCTTCTTATCTGGTGAAAGTAAGATGCCACCATGAAGATCGTCGAAAAATGCGCTTGGAATCTCATCGATTATCTCACTCATTAATTCATTTGCTCGATCGAGTGTTGGAAATTGTCCAGTTTGGGTCATAAACATCATCCTCTCTTTGAGGTCATTTTAACATAATGGCTATTTATTATCTAGTGAGAATATAGCTCGTGATTGCAGTGTGTGCTACAATGAAATAAAAACAGGTGTGAGGACATGGCATGCTAGAAAATTTTGTATTTAGTTTAAACAGCGCGTTACCATTATTCTTTGTTATGGCTGTCGGGTATTTAATAAGACGAAAAAACTGGATTGATGACGGTTTTGTTAAGATGGCAAACAACATCATTTTTTATGTCGCGCTTCCTGTCAAATTGTTTTCCGATGTGTTTTACACCTCATTCAGCGATTACTTCGACATCGGATTTATCTTGTTTTTAATCGTTGCAACCTGCCTAACGGTATTGATTGCCGTTTTATTTGGTCAACTGGTGGTCAAGGATAAGAGGTTACTAAGTGCATTTGTGCAAGGTGCATTTCGAGGGAATTTTCTCTATATCGGTTTATCGCTGATGGAAAATATTACGGGGTCAATTGGTGCAAAAGCACCTCTTGGAATCGCGATAATGGTCCCGCTTTATAATATCCTCGCAGTGCTGATCTTTGCGTTTTTAAATGAAAAAGGTGAAGAGACCACTAAGCCAAAATTCAGTAAAATTCTGATGGATATCGTAAAAAACCCGTTAATTGCATCTGTATTGCTTGGTATAATACTTTCACAGTTCAATTTCAATCTGCCGATTGTCATAGATCGTACTTTCAGTTATTTTGCAGTCGTTGCGACGCCACTTGCACTTATCACGATCGGCGCATCGTTTAAACTTGGACAGTTGGCACAGAGCTTAAAGATGGCGCTTTATGCCAGCGTCTTAAAGCTGGTGATTTTTCCGCTTTTGGTTGTTTTAGCTGCGATTCAATTAGGGTTTAGTGCTGAGGACGTCTTACTTGTTTATGTTTTGTTTGGTGTTCCTACAGCGACAATATCATATGTATTTAGCGTGAATATGGGTGGAAACGGCAACTTGGCTTCGAGTATTATCATGGTTACGACGCTTCTAGCCAACCTGACCATGACAGGCTTTATTTTTGCTTTTAAAATGATGGGTATGATATAATTGTAGAAAAGTCATGGTGGAAATATGTCGAGAAGAGAGAACTATAAAAACAAAATATACATTATGAATTGTGACATGCCTTCAGAGCTTTTCACGGTGAGAGGGATTAAAAGAGAATATAGAACGCTTGCGAAAATCTGGCATCCAGATGTGTCTGATGTCAAAGAGGCACTTTTTATAATGAGTAAAATCAATGCGCTTTACAATGAAGGGCAGGCATTGATTGCACAGAACAAATTCTATGAGAAAGAAAGATTGATTTACAGGGGGAGAAAACATGGCGATGCCCGTGAGGAAACCCTTTCTAGTGCATATGATGAAGAAGTGACCGCGGTCAAGCGCAGCAAAAGAAAACGAATTATCGAACTTAAAAATGCAGAGGGAAAATGCATTCGCTTTAAATATTTGAAGCGCGTCATGATTGAGCTTGGTTTCATGTATGTGAGCGAGCAATATGTCATGCTAGAAATTACGAAACTCAAGAAAAAAATTTATTTGGATTCTTTAGAGTTGTTGAAATTTAGACGAGAGGGTTACTTTAAAATAGAGCTTCCAGACATAATCGACAGTTTTGACACAGAGACGCATGGCTATCTTGTTTTTAAGAAAGAAAAGGGTGTGGAACCCATTTTGATTCTGGAGTCGTTTATGGGTTATCTAAAACCCCTTGGTTCCAGAAAAATCTGCGAAGGTATTTTTTATGATTTAACGGCGTTGAAATATATGGGATTTACAACAACAGCTCTGGATAAGGATTTATGGTTTATTGATGTCAACACAGGGAAATTATATAATTATGGTATCGGTTTTTATTTGCATGAGTTCAGTTCAAAACTGAATAGAGCACCAAAAGTGGTGATAGAATCATTGAGACAGAAAAGTCCAAAAGACAATGAGTCGATGATCATTGATCTCGTCAAAGATTCCATCGTGAATCTCAACTTGTCTAGTGGACTCAAGTCAGATGATTTTCACAGATGGATTCAGGGTCTGAAAAGTGATTCGCTAGAAATGTCGCTAGCAGAAAGTCAGGTGTTCAACCGATCGATTGCTTCAGTGACGAATCATGGTTTCGACCTCGAAAGCTACTACGCTTCCATATCGTATAGTTGACATATTATCGACAATCATTTTAACTTGTTTAAAATGTGATATAATAAAAAAAAATAACATGCTTGGGGTGATTGGGGTTGTTCAAAGACTATTATAGCGAGTTTATCGAAAAGACTGCATATATGATTCTCTTGATTGATGAAGACGGAAATATTTATCATGCCAATGAGTCTTTTCAGAAAATTATAGGTTGTCAATTTGAGGCGTCATCAAATCATAGCATTTGGCAATTTATCAATCCGTACTCAAAGCAGCTATGTAAAACAGAGTTTAGCAATGCGAGACATGGTGATCGTTTTGAACTGGTGATGGTCTTGACCCGATCGGATGGTTCATATGTTTACACCGACGGAAAGTTCAATTGCTCTTATGATGACGTGAGTGGTCAAAAGATGATTACATGCATTTTACAGGACGTCACTGAACTGAATGAAAGGGAAATTGAGTTCAATAATTTGAAACTTCAACTCGATGAAAAAACGCGATATTGGAAGTTGCTGCACAAGACATATGTTGCACTGATCAATGAACAAATGGAACATTTCGATGACAATATGGTAAAAGCACTGGAGCAGTTTGGTAAAATGGTATATGCTGACCGCGCATTTATTTTTGAGTATGACATGGATCAACTGTTGCTTCATAACACATATGAGTGGTGTGACACAGACATTGTCCCAAAATGTAAGAACATGCAAAACGTCCCTTTTTCATTAGAAGACAGTTGGATTCAAAATCACATTTCTGGTTTGCCGGTATATATTGAAAATGTTTCAGACTTGCCAGACGAGGACTATGTGAAAACGGTACTCAAACCATATGGTGTAAAAAGCATGGTGACGTACCCGATGATTTCAGACGGTGTGCTTTATGGAAGCGTCGGTTTTGATTCTGTGAAGATTTCCAGATCAAATGCCGATGTTGAGAAGCAAATGCTTTCTGAGTTAAGTGCCCTTTTTTTAAATGCCATTCACAGAAAGCGCATGCATGACCAGTTGATAGAGCGACAACTCAGGTTCAATGGTTACATCAACGAAGCGCCAATTGGCATTTTCGTTTGCGGTACGGACTTTAAGTTTCACGAAGTAAACAAAGCATTTTGTAAGTTGACTGGGTATAGTGCTCAAGAGCTTGTTAATGAATCGCTGACGATGCTCTTTGATCAGGCGGATCTGGAGAGGACGAAGCTTAAGTTTTTAAGTTCCGAAGAAGTGTATACGGTAAAGTTCGATTATGTGGGGCGAAGAAAAGATGGAACGCCTTTTAAGGCGTTGATTGCATCTGCAACCGTAGGCGAATTTGAAATAATCAGCTTTTGTTATGATCCTTTAGAAATCTAAAGGATTTTTTTTGTTTTTACTTTGAACTGTTTGGCGTTTGTGTTATTATTGTAAAAATATCTAGTGCAGATTAATACCTATGCATGATAAAAGGGAGCTTAGTATGTTTAATATTGATCGTCATATCCTTACAATTGAGGGCGTTTCTGCTGTTGAACTGGCAAATGTGTATGGTACGCCGTTGTATGTTTATTCGGAAAGTAAAATATTGGAACAACTCGATGTGATAAGAAAATCGTTTTTGGAGAAGTATGACAATACGCATGCGGCATTTGCCTGTAAGGCTTTTTGTACAAAATACATGTGTCGATTGCTCGAAAATGAGGGGTTTTGGCTTGATGTTGTCAGCGGCGGTGAGCTTTATACGGCCTTAGAAGCGGGATTTCCAGCTGAGAGAATTGAGTTTAACGGAAACAATAAGTCGGATGAGGAACTTATTATGGCGCTTCGAGCGGGTATTGGCAGAATTGTGGTCGATAACACGGATGAGCTGTATCATCTTGAGAAATTGTGTGAAATTGAGAGGTGTGTGGTTAAAATTCTATTCAGAGTCACACCTGAAGTATCGGCAAAAACACACGACTATATTTCGACCGGAAAGAAAGATTCCAAGTTTGGTATACCACTGGATGAGGCGATTATTTTTCCGGCGATTGAGTATGCGATTCAATCGAAAGTATATGATTTCTTAGGCTTTCACTTTCACGTGGGTTCACAACTTATGGAGGCTGAGACCCATATCAGTGCTTTGGATGTGGTGCTGAAACTGATTTTAGAAACGAAAAAGAGATTTGATTTTTCCGTAAAGGACTTCAATTTGGGCGGTGGTTTTGGAATTAAGTATACTGCAGACGACACACCCCTTAAAATATCCGATTTTATCGACCCGCTTATGGAAAGGTTGGAATCATTTTGCGCTACGCATGGACTCGTTAGACCGCATGTTTCGATGGAACCAGGACGGTATATTGTTGGTGAAGCCGGCATTCAGCTTTATCAGGTTGGGAATATCAAAGACATACCTGGCGTTAAATGTTATGTGTCTGTGGATGGAGGGATGACCGACAATATGAGACCTGGTCTTTACGGCGCAAAATATGAAGCCATTATTGCCAATAAGGCAGATTTGCCCAAAACAGCGGTTGTTGACATTAGTGGGAAATGTTGCGAATCGACGGATATTTTAATTAAAGATTTGCGTTTAACCAAACCTGAAAGAGGCGATTTGCTCGCTGTTTTTTCGACAGGTGCTTATGGCTATACCATGTCGAACAATTATAATAAACTGACGATCCCAGCAGTGGTGGTCGTGAAGGATTCGAATCACAGGTTGATTGTGCGTAGGCAAAGTTATGCCGAGATGGTGGAGCGGGAAATATAAGCATGGAGTGATCAGGGGGTCGGACCCCCTGATCATGATCAAGGGGTCCGACCCCCTGATCACTCCACGGATCACAATCACAATTCCAACTTGATAGATATTTAACAACATGGTAAGATAGGTTTAGATCAAACAAAGTTTATAGTAAACAAAAGGAGGACCTATGACTTATAAATATACGATTCTTGCAGTGGCATACAAAGATGTCGAGCCAGAAGTCGAAGCCAAAATTAGTGCTTTTAGCATTAGGAAAATTGATGAAACGGATGATTTGACAAATTATTGTACTTATGGAAGACAATTTGATCAGGATTCTAGAGTGTGCATCTACCTGGATTGGTATCAGCAAAACATCTTAAAATACTTAGGAAACGGTTACAAAGTCGTACTGCTGGATGTGCCTTTCAACTCAAATGAGCCTATCGTAAAAGCACTAAATGAAATTGACATTGAGCTTGGCGATAAAGTCCTGGTTATAGAACACGATAACATTTAAATTTGTCATATGTTTGAAACTGTCCATTTGGGCAGTTTTTTATTATAATAAAGATGACAGATGAAACGACTTTCACGAATCGAGGAGAATATGAAGCACTTCAAATGGATAAAAAAAGTTTTATTATATATGCTTTTGCTTGTTTCGATTGCACTTATTTTGAGCATGCCGATTATCATAAGTGGTTATGAGATTTATAAAGAGGCTATAGAAAAAGTGCCGCTAGATATGCGAATTGAGCAACTAAAATCAGATGAAGATTATGTAACGATCATGGAGATATCACAACATTTCAAAGAAAAGGTGATTGAGTCCGAAGACCGTCGTTTTTATGAGCACTATGGAATCAACTTAACATCAACGGTCAGGGCGCTACTAAAAAATATTGAAGTGGGCGCCAGGGTGGAAGGTGGGAGCAGTATAACACAACAACTGGCGAAAAACATGTATTTTTCTTTTGATAAAAAATATGAAAGAAAGATTGCTGAGTTATTCGTATCATTTGATTTAGAGAAGATGCTCGATAAAGATGAAATCTTGGAACTCTACTGCAATATTGCATATTTTGGGGAAGGCAGAGAGGGGATACGAGAGGCTTCCAGACATTACTATGGTGTTGAACCGATTGATTTGACTGAAGTTCAAGCTGATGAACTCGTAAGAACACTTAAAAGCCCGAGTGTATATAATCCGAATTCAATTAACAAATAAACATTAAAACCATTGCCTCTTTCTGCTTGCAGATCCGTTTAGAGGGTATCAATCTATTATCGGAAGGAGGTGTGCGTCTTACTATGCTAAAGAAAACAAAACTTTTTATCGGGCTATTTTTTATGGTTATTATGTTAAATGTGAGTTTTGCGTCAGAACGAACCATCATATTCGAGGATGCACACGGATATCGTTCATCGGAATTATATGAAAAAGCGGTTGAGCTTGTAAACCGTTATAAATATTTACTTGAGCTTGAGGTAATCGGTGAATCGGAAGATCTGAAACCCATTTACGCCATTCGTATGACTGCGAATATTTACGGCTATGATGCACTTGATTATGTCAACAAAAGCCATTTGCTCATCGACGGAGGTGTGCACGGTAGAGAGACATTCAACCCTGTGGCGGTTTTAAGAATGATCGAAGATTACGTTCTGGATTATTATAACGATGATCATTTGAGTGGTTACAATGTAAGACATCTACTTCAAACAAGTGTGATGCATTTTATACCCATTGGCAATCCAGATGGGTTTGATATTGCCAAATACGGAACACAATCAATCAATGATCCTTTACTCAGAGAACGTATACTGGAACTGATTCCGAATTTGAGAAACCATAGGCTGAAGGCTAATGTCAACGGTGTAGACATCAACCGAAATTTTGAGGATGTCTATTTTGACGCGAAGACTGAAACCTGGATTAGTCAATGGGGTGGAAACTCGATGTACAGAGACGTTGAAAGCCCAGGTGAAGATTATTTCAAAGGTTATTATGAAGCGTCAGAATCGGAAACAAAAGCAATGATGTCCTATATGCTTAGATATGACTTTAGAGCGTATTTAACATTTCACAGCATGGGCCAAGTGATTTATTATTGGATGGACCATTTGGGTCAAGGGTTTTTTGAACTCAACACCCGATTTGCTGAACTTGTTAGCCACGTCACTTCTTATCGGTTGATGAAACCGGACAGATATTTTGAGTATGGCTATTCGACGCATTATTTTAGCAACAACACATTAAAACCAGCCATGACGATTGAAACTACATCAACTTTTGAATTTCCAACGCCACTGAGTCATTATTATCATGATTACAATATCCATAAGCTTTGGGCGGTGCCACTAGCGGTATTAAACGAAACGAAAAAAGTAGGCTATTATGATTATAAAGTATATGCTGATGGCATTTATGTCAGAGATTTTCCGAGTTTGGAGGTTGCAAAGGCATTTGCGGTAAAATTGGGTGGCGAAGTCCACGCATATGTTGGCCCTCCAAGTTATAGAATTGCCAAACAAGTGGGTGTTAAAGTTAAAAATCAGTTCTTGTTGACTCAGAATCTCATGGCATCTGATGGACGTGTTTATGTGTCTTTTAGAGAACTGTTTGAGATGTTGGCATATGAAATTTCTTGGGTTAAGGAATCTGGGATGGCAGTTGCAGAAAAACAGGACGAGTCATTGGGGATCAACGTTAATACGTACGAGGGTGCATACCTTGTAAATGAACAATTGAAAGCTTTGACATTTGAGCCAAAACCAATTTTAGTAGAAGGACGCCTTATGGTGCCAATGAGTTTTATGACCTCTTTTCTCAATCTCGACCCATCTGACATTACGATCATAGATCGTGGCCAATTGGTTTACAAAGATTTTTAAGCGTGATGGTTTTTGCATCGTAATCGATGAGGCCTTCGCGCTTCATTTTTTGCAGTTCTCTAGATAGAGACGTTCTTTGTACGCCGATTCTTTCGGCCAGTGCTTTTTTTGTGGTGGGTAAAGCCAAGATGGTTGATTGCTGCATCAATGATTCGCGCATAAGTAATGCAGTAATGCTTTCTCTGATCGTGCGATTTATGGTGTGTTTGATTTTATCTCCTAAAAGCAAGGTGTGATCTGAAATATCTTTTAAATAGGCTTTTAAAAATGCATTGTTGCTAGCGCAAAGTTCGAAAACGGCTTCTTTTGATATTTTAAAAATGGTTGAATCCAAGTTCGCAGTAACGGTCATAGGATAGATTGGTGTGCTGGAAAAAATCAAATTGCCGCCAAGCATATCATCGGGAAGAAATTCGCTTATTGTTAGTATGTTGCCGGATTCATCAATTCGATCAACAGAGATTTTACCTGAAAGGACGATTTCTAGATTTTTGCAGACTTCACCATCAAAATGAAGGACTTCATTTTTTGAAACGTTGGTTTGACTCATGTGTCCAGTATTTTTGTAAGTTTCAATCATATCCTTTGAAATGTCTTTAAGCAATGAATAGGACTTATAAGGGTGAACGCTCATAACAACCTCCTGTGTTACTTCGGTAACACTTTTTTTACTTTATTCATTATATACTAAGTTGATATTAAATAAAAGTGATTTGGAGGATGGTTTATGGATGGCTTCACATTATTGTTTTGGATCATATCGATTGCCTTAGTTATCTGGGCAATCATAAAAGACAAAAAAAGCACATTTAAAGCTGCAAAAAAATCTAAAGCCATGATGGGGAGTATGATTGGCGAAATCATCGCCATCATATTGCTGATTGGACTGATCATTACACTTGTACCACCTGAGACCATTAAAAGGACACTCGGTTCTGCGGATAACTTCATGGCAACTATTGTCGCAGCTTTAGCAGGGAGTATCACACTGATACCTGCATTTGTTGCCTTTCCACTAGTTGGATCGCTGGTGGATGCAGGTGCAAGTATTGTCCCAGCAGTTGCTTTTTTAACGACATTGACAATGGTAGGTATCGTTACTTTTCCGCTAGAAAAAAATGCATTTGGATTAAAGTTTGCACTTGTTAGAAATGTTGCGAGTTTTGTCTCGGCATTGTTGATTTCTATTGCGATGGGGGTTATTTTATGAAAAAAGTGAATCGATTCCGTTGGTTAAAAAGAAACAAGTTGCTCATGTCAGTACTGGTGATTTACGGACTCTTTTTCGTCATCCGAACGGATATAGCTAAGCTCGCCATGTCTAACAGCATCTATTATTTGAAAGAAATGCTCTTTGTATTGCCGATCATATTTTTGCTTACAATTGCCATTGATGTTCTCGTGTCAAAAGAGGCCATAATCAAACACCTTGGTATAGACTCTGGCATCAAGGGCAGTATTTACGCCTTAATTTTAGGGAGTATCTCAGCTGGACCCATATACGCAGCCTTTCCAATTTGTAAAATGTTAATCAAAAAAGGCGCGAGTATCTCAAATGTGGTAATCATACTAAGCGCTTGGGCAGTTGTAAAACTACCGATGTTAGCAAATGAAGTTAAATTCTTAGGTGTGTCATTCATGATGACGAGATGGATATTGACCGTCATAGCGATCGTTATTATTGGCATGATAACTGAAAAAAGTGTGTCAACCAACAAACTGAATGCGATTTATGAAGAAGACTAACAATTCGCATCCTTCTGTGATAAAATAGGTTATAAATTATTTTGGGAGGACTAAATGATAAAATTGATTGCTGATTCAACGTGTGACTTAAGTGATGAAATTGTCAAGAAGTATGATGTTGGTATAGCCCCACTTAGCATTACCATTGATGGAAAGACCTATCAAGACAGAATCGATATTAATGCGGATCAGTTTTTTTCAAAAATTGCAGAGTATAAGACACACCCCACAACTGCAATGCCTTCTCCAGCATTATTCATTGAACGTTTTGAGGAAGCTTATAATAAAGGGCAAAAGGAAATTCTGTGCATTTGCATGTCAAGTAAAACGAGCGGTTCCTATCAGTCTGCTGTCATCGCAAAAGAGTATTTTGAAGAGGAGCATAAAGTCGTTGACTATAAAATTCACGTGGTCGACAGCACCTGTATGAGCCATGGAAGTGGTTGGTTAATCGTGAAGAGTGCCAGAATGATTGAAAACGGTGCAACGTTTGAAGAAGTCGTCGAGTATGTTGAGCTTCGCAAGCGCAATGTCAAGCATTTCCTGTCTGTTGACGACCTCGATAACCTTGTAAGAAGTGGTCGATTGAGATATGGATCGGCATTGATCGGAAAAATCATGAAAGTAAAGCCGATCATGACGATGAAACAGGGCGAGGGAGCGATCATAAGTAAAGAAAGAGGCAGAAAAGCGGTTTTGAAGCATTATATTGACGGGTTTAATATGCGCGTTGATCCTGAAGAGACGGATTTCGTAATCGTGGGATACACATCGGACAAGTTGTATGCTGAAAATTTAGTAAACCTTATAAAAGATCAAACATCATTTAAGGGTGATATTTTACTCATGCAAATGGGCGTTGCAGTAGGGACGCATGTCGGATTAGGCGGATTATCTTTTTTCTTTTTGGAAAAACCGAATAATAAAGATGGGCTTTTGTTTAATAACTTAAACAAGATTAAGGAAGTCATCGAAAAAAAGGAACACTAAATCAATGTGTCAAAAAAAGTAGAACGTGCTCGATGATCGAGCACGTTTTTTTTAGTTGCTTTTTACTCGCC
>DMYC01000364.1:4970-7316 GCA_003482695.1 Clostridiales bacterium UBA8960 | reverse complement strand
GAAGCCACCAATTCTCTCAATCGCATACACCCAGCGAGGACCTGTCTCCTTTCGCAGCAGCTTTGCTCCCTGCTGGCTCACGCATAGCGACATGAAATTGATCAAGGGGTCCGACCCCCTGATCATTCCGACCCCCTGATCATTCCAACCCACTCAGGATCTTTCCACATCTTCATTGATAGATTCCCCATTTCTGGGTATATATATCCCAAACAGTACTAAAAGGAGGGCATATGTATCATTTAATAACGGGTGGCAGTTCCGGACTCGGATTTGAAATCGCAAAGCTCCTAATCAAACTCGATGAGCATGTAATCATCCTCGGCAGAAGTAAAGAAAAACTCGATGTCGCACTTGAAGCACTTAAGGAAATCTCGCAAAAGGGGGATGCGCTGGCTTATAGCATAGACATTTCTGACGAAGAAGATATTGATCGGTTTATTGAGACCCTTGAAACGTCGGGCAAAACCATCAGGCATCTATATAACGTCGCGGGATCCACTTTTTATGGACCTGTGAGCAGCGTAAATAGGGAAGCCATCGACAATGTATTGCAGTCGAACTTAATTGGGCTCATGCTATTCACGTCAAAAATGATGGATTATCTTCTTAAAAGCGATTACGAAGTCAAACGCATCATCAGTGTGCTATCCACAGCAGCACTGAGAGGCAAGAAAAATGAAACGATATACAATGCGGCAAAGTGGGGCGCAAGAGGGTATCTTGAATCACTGCGTGAAGAGTTCGCAGACAGATCCATAGAAGTCATCAACGTATATCCAGGTGGCATGAACACACCATTTTGGCATGGGTCCAAGTCGGGTTACAATGTCGACAGTTTCATGGATCCAGAAGATGTCGCAAGAAACATCGTAAGAATCGCCATGGACAGTAAAGTTTACGTGACAGATATAACCATCAATCGTCCGAGAAACTAATGGACTCAGGACTCAATTAAAATTGAAAAAAGATTAACAAATCAGCAACAACTTATTGACAAGTGTTCTCAATTAAACTATTATGATAATGATTCTCAATTTCAAACTAATTGGAATCATTATCATTTTTTTTGGGAGGGAATATGTTTTCACAGAAATACGTCAGAAACATAAGCAAAGTCGCTAGTATATGTGTCCTTTTAATGGGTGCGCAAGTAAGCTTTGCAGCAGATGCGGTCAGCTCAGCATCAACGACAGAAACGGCACCAATTACGGCACCAGTCACAGCACCAGTCACAGCACCGGTCTCAGAAAAGAGCCAGCAACACACGACGGCCAATCCAACTGGCGCATACCATACAGTCAAATCTGGAGATGTCATGTGGAAAATCGCAAAAGCACACGGCATGACACTAAACGAAATTGTTGCTCTGAACCCAGAAATCAAAAATCCGAACAGGATCTTTATTGGGCAATTGATTCGAATCGCAAACACAGTAAGTTCAGTAGGTTCAGATACACAGGGTCAAGTGATCGTCCATGTGGATTCGAAAATACCGAACGGCGTATATCGCGGCGCATTTATTGATGGTGGCGATCAGCAAGTGGGTGTAGAGTTCACAGTCATAAGTGGAAAGTTCGAAAAGATCGAGTACAAAGTGCTGAACTACAAAAGTGAAGACTTTCTTAAAAGCACAAAGCCTGTCGTTCAAGCGCTCACAAATCAATATGGCGACTTGTTAAAAGGCATCATCGGAAAAGAAGTGAAAGAAGCAATCAACCTTCTTTTCTCACCGGAAAAACTTGCTAAAGATGCGACAGTGGGCACAGATGTCGTCACAAGCGCATCGCTTAGAAGCACAAAAGTATCATCGGCGATACAAGATGCGATCAACCGTGGGCCATATCGAGTCTTGCCAGCTTCCATCACCTATGATGACGGCGTTTACAGAGGCGCTTATGTAGACGGTGGCTATCAACAAGTTGGCGTTGAGTTTAAGATGGTGGACAATAAAGTGACCGCCATAAGTTACAAGACACTTAGCTACAAAGACATCAACTACTTGAAACCAGAAGCGGGTTCAAAGGTTGAGCTTTTAAAAGCGCAATATGACGACTTGATCAAGTACCTCGAAGGCAAAGACATTAGACAACATTTGAGTGTCCTTCATTATCCGGGATTGATCGCGGACGATAGAGGCGAAGGATCAGATGCTGTATCTGGCGCATCACTTAGAAGTGCAAAAGTCATATCTTCGATTCAAGACGCACTGAATCGCGGCGTGTACCGTTATGAAGGCACCACTAAACCGTCAAATGCGATGTACCTGAAAAAGTACGAAAACGGCATATACAGAGGCTCTTATTTTGATGGCAATGAACAACAGGTGAGCATCCAGTTCACACT
>DMYC01000364.1:2090-4948 GCA_003482695.1 Clostridiales bacterium UBA8960 | reverse complement strand
AACTACTTGAAAGACTTGGAAACACCTAAAATATCGGCATTTTTAAGCCAATATAACCAGTTGATCGGCTACATGGAAGGCAAAAACCTCGTATCGGTCATAGACATGTATACACCAGGACCACTTGTTGAAGATGTCACAGAAGGCTCAGATGTTCTAACAGGTGCATCCATCAGAAGCGCAAAAGTGATTTCGGCGATCAACGATGCACTCGGTCGAGGCGTGTACTCAAAAATCAAGTAATAGTAAAAACACCCCTAATCCGGTTAAATAGGATTAGGGGTGTTTCTTTAGGGATCAATCAACTTTCTTCTAAATGCCGCATTTCATTAAAAATGAAAATGCCTGTGAGAATCGACGCGATTAAGTCGGCTGTCGGACCTGCGTACCACACGCCGTCAAGGCCAAAATACTTAGGTAAAATCAGAAGCAGAGGAATCAGCACGAGCACTTGCCTTAAAAGGCTGAGAAAAATCGCTTTAGGGGCTTTTCCAACCGCTTGAAAGTAGTTGGCGCTGATGATTTGGAAGCCGACCAGCGGCAACATGATCAAGAACGTTTTCATCCCTTTTGTCGCGACACGGATCAGCTCAGGATCGCTGTTGAAGATTCGAATGAGCGGCTCTGTGAAGAGTTGTGTCAATAAAAAACCGGTGGTTGCTATGGCAACGCCTGCTGTGGTCGCCATAATCAACGCTTTCTTCACACGTTTGTATTCTTTGGCCCCGTAATTGAAACCAACGACAGGCTGTGTGCCTTGATTGATGCCGAAAATTGGCATTAAGAAAAATATGGCAATCGACTGGATCACTGTCATCGCACTTATGGCGATGTCGCCACCTGTGGTTTTAAGCGCGTTGTTGGAAATCACGGTGACCACACTTGCAGCCACCTGCATAAAAAACGGCGACATGCCGATGGAAATGATGCTGAGCACGATGGAGAAGTTGAGTTTCAGATTGCGGCGATGAAGCTTAAGCCGGCTTTTGCCTTTGGTAAAGTGATAAATGACGATGGACATGCTGAGGAACTGCGCGATAATCGTCGCAAGTGCCGCACCGCTAATGCCCATTTTAAATAGGAAGATAAAAATGGGATCTAGGATGATGTTTGTAATAGCCGCTGCAAGTGTGGTGAACATCGCGATTTTAGGATGGCCTTCCGAGCGAATGACGCCCGTCATACCGAATCCTAGACCCTGAAAAATCGAGCCACACAAAATGATGGTCAAATAATCGTTTGCATAATCAAACGTCGCTTCACTTGCACCAAATAAGTATAAAAGAGGTGTTTTAAAAGTAAGCCCCAGCACCATTACGATGCCCATGATGATGAAAAGGAGCGTAAAGGCATTGCCGAGGATTTTTTCAGCGTCCTCGTGTCGATCTTGGCCTAGCCTTATAGAAATCCTGGATCCTGCGCCGATGCCGACGAGCATGCCAAAACCCATCATGAGGGTCATGAGTGGGAGTGATAACCCGATGCCTGTCATGGCAAGTGGTCCAATCCAACCTATGTAGATTCTGTCTACGATGTTGTAAAGGGCATTGACAACCATCCCGACGATGGCTGGGAAAGAGAACCTCATCAGGAGTTTGCCGATGCTTTCGGTTCTTAACATTTCATTATGTGACATAGCTTCACCAAATTCTTTCAATTGTTTTTTTATAATGTCTCGCGAAAGGCCCGTGCATTGTCTGTCAGTTTATTGAACATGGACGCCAACACTTCGATTTCTTGCTCGGAAAACCCTTTGAGGAGCGTGTCTTGCCACTCTTTGGCAACGCGTTTTAGGTCGTGCCTCAGTGCATGCCCATGTGCCGTCAGAAGGATTCGGTTAACGCGCTGGTCGTCTATGTCGCGCTTTCGCTCGATGATGCCACACGTTTCAAGTTTGTTCAGCGAACGCGTCACAGTGGCTTTATCCACTTCAAGTGCTTTAGTCAGCTCGTCCTGACTGACGCCATCGTGTTTATATAGATGAAAGATCAGCCCGATTTGAACGCCGCTCAAATCGTGATCTGCCGTCTTATGTGTAAAATAGGCGTAACCCGTCCGATAAAGGACAGAGATCAATCGCCCTATTTCAAAAGGCGCAATGCTCTCTTTATCGTGAAGTGCCATAAGTGCCTCCTTATAGTTGCGTATGCAACTATATTAAATTAAAATAGTTGCGCTGTCATCTAATAAATAGTTGATTAGTGTCTTGTCACTTGGGTAAAAATTAACACAATATAATCAAAAAGGGGTGAAAGCTATGAAAATAGGAAAAATAATGCTGCAAATGAGCGGCATTGATTTGGCGAGTTTGAAGGAACAGGATATTCTCGATCATATTGCAGAGCAATGCGATGTTGAAGGAAGTGAGATTCAAGAAGGTGAAATCGATATTTACATCAATATCGAAGGCACAGCGGTCACCGCATATTACATATGTGGCGAAAAAAGCGGAGCGGTTCGATTGAATTAATGTGCGAATCGAACCTGTGAACAACAGAACAAACCAAGGGATGGCAAAGACATCACCTTGGTTTTTTTATTGGAGAATATTTTTATTGAAGTTCCAGTATTTTTTAAGGCTTTTTTAATAAATAGAGGATAGAATAGAAAGCGATAATAACGGATTATAAATATGAACAAGGGGTGAATTAAATGTTACAGGTAAAAGCGGTTACTAAAGTATATAGCAATGAAAAGAAAGCGGTCGATGGGCTGAATCTCGAAATTAAGCAAGGTGAAATTTTCGGATTTATCGGACCAAACGGCGCTGGAAAAACGACGACGCTCAAGATGATTACAGGCATTATTTCGCCGTCAGAAGGAGACATCACGATTAATGGCCACAGCATCAGAACGGA
>DMYC01000364.1:0-2049 GCA_003482695.1 Clostridiales bacterium UBA8960 | reverse complement strand
AACTTCATCGCGGATATGTATGAAGTCTCGAAAGAGGACAGAAAAGAACGCGTGGAGCGCTATACGAAAATGTTTCAAATCAGCGATGCGATCACTCAACCAGTGAATTCGTATTCTCACGGTATGAGACAAAAGTTGATGATCTGCGGGGCATTGTTGCCAAACCCAAAAATGTTTATCCTGGATGAGCCGCATGTCGGTCTCGACCCACATAGCGCCAAGGTGCTTAAAGATTTGATGAAAGAACATTGTGCGAACGGCGGAACGGTGCTCTTTTCCTCACATGTGCTCGAAGTTGTTGAAAACTTGTGCGATCGAGTGGCCATTATCCACAGGGGTAAGTTGATTGCGCTCGGCACACCTGAAGAGATTACGCAAAGCAGTGAATCCACACTTGAAGATATTTTCTTGGAGATGACTAAAGATGAATAAATTAATGGCACTTACAAAAATACAATTGAAAGATTTTTTGAGTCGCTATACACAGCAACTCAACCTGAAAAATAAAGCGCTTGGCAAGTTGGTTGTCTTTTTGCCGGTGCTCTTAATGCTGCCGATGATCGAAGTCGTCAAAGTGCTTTACCAGTCTTTTTCGATGATCGGATATCCTGAGCTGACGCTCACATATGTGTATGTTGCGACGACGATGATGGTGTTCATCATGGGTGTGCCGCTAGTTATATCCGTATTCTTTTATGCGAAAGATTTAACGCTGATCGCGACTTTGCCGGTGAAGGAAGACACTGTGGTGTTTTCTAAACTCGCTTCGGTGTATGTGTACTTGCTTGTTTTGTCAGCGGCGATGTTTGGCACAAGTGTCGGGTTTTATGGCCTTTACGATGGGTTTAAACCACTTGAACTGTTGCTGGGGATACTTGCTGTCTTGTTGACACCGATTATGCCGATGATTTTTTCGACCATGGTGATTTTGCCTTTCATGACGATGGTCGGTGGAAGACGCAACCGAAACTTGATGGTTATTTTCGGAAACATTTTGATGATCGCTGTGATCATCGTATTCCAAATCGTGATTACGAGGGTTCAGATGGACCCAGAGTCGCTTCAAAAGTACCTGGTGGACAGCGACGGACTGATGTCGCTGATCGGACATCGATTCCCGCCGAGTGTCTGGCTAACGAAGATGATCACAGGTTCGTGGCTACACATGCTGTATTACTTGCTTCTTAACGCTGGATTTGTTCTCGTGCTCAAGATGACGGCGAAATATCTATATAAAGGCGCACTGCTTAAGTACAATCAAGAGAATGCCACAGGCGCGGTAGGAAAAAAAGGTAAAATCGAGTATAAGACGCGATCGAAACGCGTTCTGCTAGTTAGACGCCATATCGGTATCATCGTGCACAATCCGACATTTTTACTCAACACGGTGATGACCATGTTCATACCGATTTTGCTCTTTGTGATTTACACGGCGATGGGTCTCATGAGTCTTGAAACATTCAAAGACCCGATGTTCCAGCCTTTCGGCATCTATATTTTCGCAGGCATCATCAGCGCACCGACGATTATGGGCAGTTTATCGGCGACCGTTATCACCAGAGAAGGTAAGACGTTCTGGGAAACGAGGGTCTTGCCGATTTCCATCAATGAGAATCTCATGACGAGAATCGCATCCTCTGTTATTCTTAACGTATCGGCGACGGTCATTTTAGCGGCGCTCACATTTTGGATTTTCCCACTGAGCTTCCTCGACATCGTACTTTCTTTACTTTTCGCTTTTGCAGCGATTGTGTGCTTCAGCACGATGGACATCATTTTCAACATCGAGCGGCCGTATCTCCAGTGGTCTAACCCGACTGCGGCGATTAAGAACAACCTCAACATCATGCTTTCACTTCTACCTAGACTCGTTATAGGCTTTGGTTTGTTTCTTTTATACAAACTCATGCCTACTGTAGGTGGACAGTTTATGGTGGCGATCGGAATCGTCGTGATGGTGATCTTGTTTGTCGTTTCCTATGCGCTCGTATTTGGACGCTATAGGGTAAAGTTCATCGAAATAGAAGTGTAAGTCTGCTTTTTATTGTA
>DMYC01000296.1 GCA_003482695.1 Clostridiales bacterium UBA8960 | reverse complement strand
ACATTTTTTTAATAAGACATGGCGAAACAACAGCAAATGTGGCAAAGCGGTTCGCAGGCGTTTGGGATGTCGAGCTTACTGAAAAGGGTGTCGGTCAAGCGATTCTCACAGGTGAAAAACTCAAAGATATCGCTTTTGATGCGATCTATTGTTCGGATTTGAAACGCGCCCACGATACGGCTGTACTGGTCTCAAAGCATCAGTCCGTCAAGCCTGAAAAGGTGTCAGCTTTTAGAGAGATGAATTTTGGCATATGGGAAGGCAAAATGTTCTCTGAGATAAAAGAAAGCGACGGTGCGCTCTTAAATCAATGGTTCTCGGATTTTGAACATTTTAAGGTACCCGAGGGCGAAAGTGTCAAAGAAATGTTTGAAAGGGTTACAAATGCGTATAAAAATATCATAGCACCATATTCTTTGGATTCTGATACAAAGATTGCCATTATCGCACATGGCGGTGTGATACAAACGCTCCTAAGTTATCTGTGTTATGGTGACAATTCAGGATATTGGCGCTTTAGAATCGATAACTGCGGCATCAACAAAATACAGTATTCAATGGGTTATCCGGTCGTTCAAGGAATCAATCAATAAAGGGATTTCCCGCTCATTCAAAAAAAGGGCTAGAACAGAAAAAAATACAAAATTGTATGTTGAAAATATGTTATGATAAATGAGAAATCATTTTGGTGAGGAGGGGTATCTGTGAGAGTCGAGTACATCAATGCTTTCATTAAAGCATCTACTGAAGTCTTGAATAATTTTGTTTCAGATAAATTTACGGTCGGCAAACCATTCATTAGAAATAATCCGTTTCCGACTAAGGAGATCGTTATCATACTTGGCATCACAGGCGATATAAAAGGTCAGGCGGTGTTCAGTTTGACAGAGGAAATCGCCAAAAAAGTTGCATCTGCGATGATGATGGGCATGCCGGTTGAAGAAATCGATGAGATGGCGAAGAGCGCTTTGTCTGAGCTAGGCAACATGATTATGGGCAACTCTGCCACATTATTGTTCAACGCTGGGATGAAAATAGATATTACACCACCATCACTTGTTAAAGGGACAGCTATTGAAATCACTTCAGCTGGCATGGAAACGATTTGCGTTCCGCTTGTGTCTACACTAGGTGAGATCGAGTTTGATATTGGAATTAAAAAATAATGGGGTCATAGATGATTAATATTGTACTTTACCAACCTGAGATACCACCTAATACGGGCAATATCGCCAGAAGCTGTGCGATAACAGGATCAAAATTGCATCTAATCAAACCTTTGGGTTTTTCGATTGATGACAAACAGCTGAAAAGGGCAGGATTAGATTATTGGGACTATCTCGATCTTGAGATACATGAAGATGAGCAGGCTTTTTTCGAGAAGTATGGCAATGAAAAATTGTATTTTGCAACGACAAAAGCCTCGAAATACTACGATGAGTTTGAGTTTGAGGATGGCAGTTTCATTGTTTTCGGCAAGGAAACATCTGGCCTACCGGCCTATATTCACGAAAGATATGCTGAGAGCCGCTTCAAGATTCCGATGAGACAAAATGAGCATTTAAGAAGCCTGAATTTGTCGAACGCCGTGGCAATCATTTTATATGAAGCACTTAGACAAAATGACTTCTTTGATTTGAAATGACGATTAAACTAAACACTGCAGATCATAATTTTGTAGTGTTTTTTTATGTGATATATTGAAATTATATTATTTTATGAGGAGTTTTTTTATGGGATTTTCAATGAGTGAGTTTTTAACAATCGTCGTACCTTTGTTGGGTGGACTGGGTCTATTTTTATACGGTATGACAGTTATGAGTGATGGTCTGGAAAAATCAGCGGGCAACAAGCTTGAAAAGATCATCGAGAAATTATCGAGCAATGTATTCAAAGGTGTGCTTGTTGGTGCGATCGTAACCGTCATCGTGCAAAGTTCATCCGCTACGACGGTTATGGTCGTCGGTTTCGTAAACGCCGGCATCATGAGCTTGACACAAGCAATCGGTATCATCATGGGTGCCAACATCGGAACAACGATAACAGCACAACTTGTTTCGATTAAAATTAGTGCGCTTGCGCCAATTGCCATCGCAATAGGTTCTGCGATCAAGTTGTTCTCGAAGAAAAACAAGCAAATTGTCATCGGTGAGATCATCTTAGGTTTTGGTCTTCTTTTCTTAGGTATGGAACTTATGAAAGATGCACTTTCACCGCTCAAGGAGTTGCCAGCCTTTACAGAAATGATCAGAGACATCGGTGCTGGTACTGTATGGGGCACGATTGAAGGATTCGTCATCGGTTTATTGATAACCGTTCTGGTTCAAAGTTCATCCGCAACAACGGGTATTCTCGTCGCACTTGCGCTTGCAGGTGCATTGCCTATCACTGCTGCGTTTCCGATCCTACTCGGTACAAACGTCGGTACGTGTATCACAGCGCTTCTTTCATCGGTTAGTGCAAATCGAACCGCTAAAAGGGCTGCTCTAATGCACTTGTTGTTCAATGTTATCGGTACCATCATATTTGTGGCCTTCTTCAGCAAAATAACGATGGATGTGGTAACGCGTTTATCCGATGATCCAGCAAGACAACTTGCAAACGCACATACGTTTTTCAACGTCATAAATACGCTTATATTGTTGCCGTTCGCCGGTCTGATCGTCAAAGCTGTCGGTAAAATTTTGCCAACGACAGCTGATGAGCTTGAAGAAGCGACATTCGGCGTTAAATATTTGGACGAACGTATTTTGGAAACACCGTCCATCGCACTTGGTCAAGCGATCAAAGAGGTGCTTCATATGGGCAATTTACCAAAAATGTCCCTTGAGAGTGCGGTAAGAGCGATTCATGACAATGACCAAAAAAGTATAGAAAAAACATTTAAAATAGAAAGAACCATAAATTCGCTTGAAAGAGAAATCAGCGATTATTTGATAAAACTGTCCAATACTTCAGTGGATAACGACGACCGTAAAGTGATCGATGGCCTTTTCAGTACCATCAACGACATCGAACGCGTGGGCGACCATGCGGACAACATCGCGGAACTTGCACTTTTCAAAATCGACAACAGCGTCATCTTCTCAGAAAAAGCAACCCTTGAACTTGAAGAAATGGTTTCAAAGGTAATGGAAGCCTTTGATCTGTCCATGGATGCGATGAAAGAGGAAAACCGATATAAAGCTCAAAAAGTTGTTGAAATAGAGGGTGTCGTTGACGAGATGGAAAAAACACTTCGCAAAAAGCATATTGCCCGTTTGAATGAAGGGCGATGCGAAACGAGTTCAGGAATCGTATTCTTAGACATGCTTAGCAATTTAGAGAGAATTTCAGACCATTCATCAAATATTGCGCTTGCAGTACTCGATGTGGCTGGGCACTAGGAGGAAAATAAATGGAAGCAGAAAAAATCTACGATGTCATCATCGTCGGTTCTGGTCCTGCAGGTTTATCAGCAGGCCTATATGCGGCACGTGCAAAAATGACGACGCTTATTTTAGAAAAAGATAGAACGGGCGGACAAATTGCAGGTACGGATGAAGTCGCCAACTATCCTGGCTCTATAGCGGATGCTACGGGTCCATCGCTGGTTGCACGCATGGTGGAGCAAGCGGAAGAATTTGGTGCAGAGCGCCAAAGAGCTGAAGTCACTTCAATGTCACTACAAGATGTGATTAAAATCGTTCATACGACTAAAGGCGATTTTAAAGCGAAATCCATTATTCTTGCAATGGGTGCACGTCCAAGACTTTTAGGTGTGGAAAACGAAAAAACACTCACTGGAAAAGGTGTCTCTTACTGTGCGACATGTGATGGAGAGTTTTTCACCGATTTG
>DMYC01000189.1 GCA_003482695.1 Clostridiales bacterium UBA8960 | reverse complement strand
AGCACATTTTTTTTTATATTTCACCTTCTCACAAGTTGTATCCACTGACCATAAACGGTATAATTTAATATGCTAAGGCGCTGATTAACCCTCACGAAATGAAAAGAAGGAATCAATATGAAAATCGATTGTCGAAAATGTAAAAACTATTATGTCACATGGGATCCAAATAACCCCATGGGCTGCAGAAAATTTGGTTTCAAATCAAAAATAATGCCTTCTGATGTTGTCTACCAATCATCAGGTGCACCTTGTAATGGTTTCGAAGAAAAAGGATCCGTAAAAAAATAGCATTTTCAGTCAAGTTGGCTGAAAATGCTTTTTATTTGGCTCTTTATCTATTAATGATTGCTCTCAAGTTTCATGTCGCCAAACTTGATCCAGTTTTTCTTTCTCATCCATTCGCTAACAGCCAATGAGATGACTGCAGGCAAAACAAAATGCATCACAAATATCATAATCAAAAATGTGCCTGTGCCGACTTTGTCAGCCATTTCTGCATATGCACCAAATTGACCCACAAGCCCGCTTGTGCCCATACCTGCACCGACGCTGTTGCTCTCCATACGAAGCACGGCTGTGCTGACTGGGCCAAGTATGGCGCTCGCCACGATGGGTGGAATCCAAATCTTAGGGTTCTTGATTATATTTGGCACCTGAAGCATGGACGTTCCGAGCCCTTGGGCGATTGCACCTCCTACCCCATTTTCTCTGAAGCTTGAAGCTGCAAACCCAATCATGTTCGAACAACATCCAATAAGCGATGCCCCTCCGGCAATACCTGTCAGCCCAAGTGAAATCGCAAGTGCGGCACTACTGATCGGCAATGTGAGCACCATGCCCATGATGACGGAGACGATAATGCCCATTGGAATTGGCTGCAGTTCTGTTGCTGTATTGATGACTTGTCCGAGCGCTTTCATAAGGCCTGCGATAACAGGACTCAGCGTTACACCCACCAGACCACCGACGATGATCGTCGCTGCCGGAACAAGTACGATGTCCACTTTTGTCTTGCCTGATATAAGCTTCGAAAATTCTGCAGCCACAAGAGATGAAACAAATGCGCCCATCGGTTCGCCTATGGTGATCATCATTTGTCCTGTTTCCAAAAATTTGATGCTTCCTGCGCCAATAACCCCTGCTACGACGGAAGCAAAAATACCAAGCGGCGACGCTTTGACACTATAAGCAACCGCGGCTCCGATTGCTGGTCCCATCATAACCTGAGCAAACTTTCCGAAGTTCGCCAACATGGTTATTCCTGCGAGTTCCCCAATTTGTTTTAAAATCAAACCGATTATCAACGATGAAAATAATCCAAGAGCCATGCCGTTTAGCGTTTTAGTCAAATAACCTCTAATTTTCATTTGATTCCCCTCAATCCTCGACTAATATTTACACCTAGTGTGTAGTCATGTGTATTGTCACATTCGCGCTTAAAAAAAGGAGATTGCTCTCCTTTGTTTCAACTTTTATATGAAACCCTTTTCTTTGAGTTCTGCCACAATTAGATTATAAACCTTTTCACTCGGAACTTCAATCGTATGAATATGATCCCCTTCTGTCAGAGAAGAAAGCGGCTTAGCATTTGCTTCGATGACTTTGGTCACAAACTTTGCGATGTCTTCTTTCGTTGCGATATGAAGCGATCCGACGATCTCACCATAGACGGGATGCTCGACGATGACATCGATTATCTTGCCACCATATTCCACGATTATACTAAGTTCCTCTTCCATTCGATCAAAGCCGATGTGTTTCGAGACAAACGTTTTTATGAGTCGATCACGATTTCTAGGAACCTGCATCATATATCCGCTTGATGTGGCTATGACAGGGACCCCTGATGCTCTGATGATTGCGATATCCTGTACAATCACTTGCCTGGAAACGCCTAAGAGTAGCGCTAAATCTGCGCCCGTTATAGGATCGGACGAGGCATTCAGCTTATCAATAAGTGTGCGTCTTCTCTCTTCTGACATATAACCCTCTCAATATCTGGTTTACTCTTCAGCAGCCAGATTCTTTATCTTTTCTTCTTCTAAACTCACGATCAGTTTGATGTTGTTGTTTGAATTCGCTATATGTTCAACCAGTGCCTTTTGTGTGCCGACGACATCGTGGTTTCTAAGTGCTGTGACGATTGCCCTATGTTCTTCAAGTGCATGTTCCATACGACCTTTTGCTCTCAAAGAACTGTTTCTAGCCGATTTGATAAACAGCTGAAAATCGTTTAAAACGCCTTCTAAATAACGGCTTTTGGTCGTTTGGTATAGCGTTTCATGAAATTTAGTGTTAAGTTCAAACAACTTATCAACGTCGCCTTTATGAGAATAAAATTCCATTAAATCGAATATTTCTTCCAGTTCCTTGATTTCATGGTCTAAAATTCGCTCTGCAGCCCATCTGCCGACAAGGCCTTCTATACATAGTCTGATCGTTAAGATGTCATCAATATCTGCTTTGCTGATGCCTTTGACTACAACCCCTCTGTTGGGTATGTTGTCCACAAGTCCATCGAGCTCCAGTTGCTTCAATGCCTCTCTAACAGGCGTTCTACTCACGCCAAGCTCATCCGCTAATTTGATTTCAACAAGTTTATCACCTGATGCGTATCGGCCATTGAGAATATCTTCACGAATCTTCTCAAAAATCAGCGATGTTAAAGATTTGTTCTCCTTCTTTTGATCAAAAAGATCCATAAGTTCCTCCTAGGATGCATCGACGAGCTGTAACCGAAAGTTACGACCAGCCAAATTTATCATTGAAGCCTGATTTCATGGTAACGAGCACAGTCTATCACTATTATTCTATCGACTAAAGTGGCCCGTGTCAAATCAAATAAGCAGTTTAGCCGACTTTCATAACGATATAAGTACTTTGCCTACATTTACCATGTTTTTATAACTAAACAGTGGGTATACATAACTTGGTGGACTAAATAAGGAGGTGAGGGAGAATTACTAAGCAAACCACTCGAGAGAGTGGGACGCAAAGCCGTGAATCTTAAGCAATTTGGTATATAAATAGTACCTCGCTAAGATTGTCTGGTTGCCGATTATAGAATCGTTAATCTAATGTTGTTTATTATGATTAAACTATATGAAGCGAAGGAAGGGATCTTATGAACAAGAAAGTACTAAGTCTATTTTTAGCTGCCCTGATGGTATTTGGAGGCAGTTTTGCAGCTTTTGCAGAAACAATGAGTGCACAGGAACCTGGTTATCCAATGGTAGAACTCGTTCCTGGAATTGAACACACTAATGAGTTGATTGGACCAGTCTATGTCAATAACAATACTGGCGCAGCAGACAATGGCTATGTAAAAATCACACCACTTGGTGGCGATTTAGTCAAAGTCCATTACTACAATGCCTATTATCTCTTAAATGAAGAAAATGAACCCGTTTTAGCGGATTTAAACAGTATTTTCTATAAGGCCGCTCAATCCGTTTTTAAAATTACATTTAACCCTATACTTGCATTGGATGAATATGCCATTTTTGAACTTGGTATTGCACCTCATCAAAATCAACAAGACTTCAGACCTGCAGTCAGCCATATTACCACTTTTGATATGAACTTTACACCAAGAACTCAAATTTATGGTCTGATATCAGGTGTAAAATATGGTGAAGATGAAAACCCTATCGTGGGCGTTTCATTTGATTTTGAAATCTATCACGCTGAAGATGACCCAGAAGTAGATGACCCTGTTGCAACTGCAACCAGTGACCCATTAACAGGCGAAATGGTTTTCAAGTACTTTGGTGACTCAGAAGAATTTAACGAACTTGAACTTGAACCAGGCATGTATAAAATCTACGAAGTAAATCTTCCAGAGGCTTATGAGTTCATGCACTTTATTATCATTGAAGGTATAGACATCAGCGATCCTCAGCCAAACGGTGCGACATTTACAATCGTAAATGATGATACAATCTTAATCTTTAATGCCTTCAATCGTATGAAGGACAGTCAAATGACTGCATTTAAATACGATGCGGCACATGAGGAAGATACGCCATTTGCAGATGTTATGTTCGATTTCGAACTTTGGTTTGAAGATGAACTTTATGCCATAGGCAAGAGCCAATCAGATGGTTCCATTTTATTCTATCTCACATGGGATGAAGAAGGAGAACCAACAGGTGAAGGCTTGGCAGAACTTGATTTGCTCTATGGTGACTATGTAATCAAAGAAATTAACATTCCAGAATCTCATATGTTTGTCAAATATGCCATCTTGATAGACGAAGAAGAAACTGTATGGAGTGATGAAGAAGACCCTCCAATTATCGAGTTTATGGCAGGCGATGTTGATAACATTATGTTTAAATTCTATAACATTGAAAAAACAAGTGAAATTAAAGCATTTAAATTCAACTCTTTATCAATAGACCCAGAAGTTCCAGGATTTACTGATGTAAGTTTTGACTTCCTCGTAAAAGATGATGAAGGTGAAATCGTAGCACTTGGTAAGAGTGTCATGGACGGCTCAGGCAAAGTTTTATTCTACACAGATTGGGAAGTCGTTGATGAAGAGCTCGTACCAATCGGCGAAGGTGTTGAAACACTCGTATTGCCATATGGCGATTATACAATCGAAGAGATCGCAATGATCGGCTATGATTACATGGGATTCATGATGTACGAAGATGGTGAACTTCTTGATCCAGAAGATCCAATGCTGATGGTCATTCCATTTAAGGCAGGGGATGTTGAAAGTTTCGTATTTGAGTTCTATAACAAAAAACACATTGAATATAAAGAAGATACTGCTTATGCATTCCATGGAACAATGCCAGGAGGCACATTAAGCAGTGTAATTAGAAGCAAAAACTGGGGTTGGTATATCAGCACACCTCCTCAAGGCTCTTATAAAATCTATGCTGGTGCTGGACAAAACGATATCAGTAAAGGTGTTTATGTAGGTGATGTGACATTCTCAGTTGTCGCAGGTAAATACACTTATACACTTGATTTAAAACCTGGTGTTGAAGTTGTCGATGGCCCACACTTTGGCGTTTATACAGCAGCCAATAAGATACCAAATGGCCCAGGACTCTACACAAATAATGTCACCGCTGCAAATGCAAAAGTCCTCGTACTCCACTTGGTTGTCAAATACCCTATGGAATAGAAAAATAATCGGGCACTCATCTTGAGTGCCCTTCTTTCAAAATCGAGGTGATGCTATGAAGCAATTATTGAGAAAATCGATGCTATTTTCTCTAGTGTTGATGTATATCTTACTTTCATTGCCAATTATTCCGATCAGCTTTGCTCAGTCATATGAAGAAATCGCCTTTGATGAATTTGCTCAGCCTTATGCCGCAGATCAGCTCATTATCGGATACAAAGTCAATACCCCTGCTGAAACGAGAAGAAACATTCGGGCTCAGAATCAAATGGAAGTAAAAAGTGAACTTAATTCCATTAACGGGGAAGTTGTAAAGGTTGCAGGTAATAGATCAAGTCAAGCGCTAGAAGCATTAAGGCGAAATCCAAATATCGAATTTGTTGAATACGACTATATCATGAATATCAGTTTAGTACCAAATGATCCAAATTACCCATCACAGGTTTACTTGCCTTACATGAATACACCTGCTGCATGGGATATTACCACGGGCAATCGAGATGTATTGGTTGCCGTATTAGATACCGGTCTAAACACGACAAACAGAGATTTAGCCAACATGGACGTGAGGGGTTACAATGTAATAGCCAACTCATCCAATTATTTAGACGATCATGGTCATGGCACGATGGTCACAAGTGTAATTGCAGCTGAAATGAACAATGCTTTCGGCTTTGCTGGCATTGCACCAAATGTGTCATTCTTGTCCGTTAAAGTCATGAGCAGTTCAGGAACAGGCACTTATTCCGACATGATTAAAGGGATTGATTATGCGGTAAACCAAGGTGCAAAAGTCATCAATATGAGCATCGGTGGACGTACCGCCTCCTCAGCACTCCAATTGGCCGTCAAAAATGCTGTAGACCGCGGTGTGACGATTGTAGCGGCTGCAGGGAATGAAGGTTCAACAACCGTTAGTTTTCCAGCAGCATATCCTGAAGTCATCGGTGTAGGAGCCGTCGATATCTATGGCAGCAAGATGACATTTTCAAATACTGGTAGTGGCCTTACGATTATGGCTGGTGGATCTGCTAGAGTAGCAACATTCTCAGATTTTATTTCAACCGCTTCAGGCACGTCATTCTCATCTCCATATGTTGCGGGTCTTGTTGCACTGATGTATTCTGTCAACCCAAGCATTACACCTGCTCTCGTCATGGATAGCATCGCTCAAACGGCGAAGGATCTTGGCGCATCTGGATATGATACAACTTTTGGCCACGGTGTGGTCGATATGGGTAAAGCCCTCGCTCTTGTAGCAGGTAAACCTGTCACTGCACCAGCTGTTGATACGACGCCGCCTGTACTGACCCTTATCGGCGATGCGATGATGACACACTACATCGGTGAAACCTTTACGGATCCTGGTGCAATTGCATTTGACAACGTTGATGGTGAAATCACAAACCAAATTGTAGTCGAAGGTCATGTAAACTCTAATTTTCAAGGTGTTTATAGCTTAAGTTACTCTGTGAAAGACAAAGCAGGTAACCTGTCAAACATCGAAAAACGTACAGTTGAAGTGATTCCGCTACCAACTCAAGAAGAAACCACTGAAGCGATTATCGACCTTGGACCTGAAACAAAGTTGGTCAGGGATGTTGCAGTGATTCAAGGCTCTTTAAGCAAAAAAACACCTACAATGTCACACGTCATTTCTATTACAACACCTGGCAAGCTTGATGTTGCGCTATCCTACAGTGGTAGAACCGCACCATCGGCTTCAATTACCGGTCTCAATTTCAACGGTGTAAGTGGCTCTTTTGACGTGACAGAGGGTTCATACGTCCTTACGCTCAACTCAAGTGCAAATTCAAACATTAGCTACAATGTGAATATCACTTATCCAGAGCGTGAAGTACCAATTAATGTACCTCTTGGTGATGCAGAAGTTATCATTTACGATGAAACATCTTACTTCCTATGGTATGTATATCTAGCCGTTTCACTACTACTATTCATCGCTATGGCAGTCATGATAAAAATGGGAAGAATGAAATATGTGAAGAAGTAATGTGGATTATTAGGTTTAAGAGATGAATAATCCACAATGCGTTTCGATTATCAACACTTTATTGCACAAAAAA
>DMYC01000406.1 GCA_003482695.1 Clostridiales bacterium UBA8960 | reverse complement strand
GCCGTTATGGAAGATTTAGCGAAACGCATTGATGAATGGGAAGGATCTGTCGTCTTTTGCGCCGTTGGAGATGAAGAGGGAAACTCTGGAGGCATGCTCTCCTTTGTACCTGAACTAATCAAACTTCAAGAAGCTGAAGGCTACGATTATCAGGCCGTCATCGACACCGATTATACGTCACCAAGATACGATGACGATTTCCACAGGTATGTCTATATCGGCACTGTAGGCAAGCTCATGCCATCTTTTTATATCGTCGGCAAAGAAACACATGTCGGGCAACCATTCAACGGACTTGACCCTACTCAAATTGCAGGAGCCATTATTTTAAAAATAAATAAAAACATCGTATATTCCGATGTTGTTGAAGGCGAAGTGTCGCTTCCACCCATCACGCTTCAACATCGAGATTTGAAACCGGAGTACTCTGTGCAAATTGCACGTGCAGTAAATCTTTATTTCAACTACGCCACACACAACAGCACGCCCAATCAAGTCATCAATAAAATGATCAAGGCTTCTTATGATGCGTTTCAAGATATCGTCAACACGCTGAACGAGCGCTATGACATTTTCTGTAAAGCCAGCCACATCGAGCCCAAGCTCTTGCCTTGGAAAGCACGTGTCATGTCTTACCAAGCACTTTACGCGGCAGTATATCAAGAGATTGGCGATGAACTTGAAAAGCGGGTTGACGCACTAAAAATTGAGATGTTAAAAGACCCCAAAATTGACGAACGTTTGTTTAGTCAAAATATTGTTCAAGAAGTGCATAGTTTATGGTCTGTGAAAGAGCCGGTCGTGATCGTTTATTTCTCACCACCTTACTACCCACATAACTATGTAAAAGGAGAAACGGAAAAAGAGAGGCGTTTACTTGATACTGTGGATATGGTCGTCAAAAAACATAAAGGGAAGAGACCAATCGCTGGGCGAAAGTTCTATCCCTATATATCAGACCTCAGTTTCGTGTCAGCGCCCCCACCTGAACGCATAAAATCGCTTGAAAACAACATGCCTGCATATGGTTCGCGCTACAACCTTCCGATCGAAGAGATGCAAAAGCTTCAGCTGCCCGTCGTGAATATCGGTCCGTTTGGCAAAGATGCGCATCAGTTCACAGAGCGCATCGAAAAAGAATACTCATTCAAAGTCGTCCCGACGATCCTCTATGAAACGATTCTAAAACTCTTGAGCGATGATCATCATTTACATTAAGGATTTAACCAAATCGAGTTTATCAAGAACGGTATTTGAAGTCGCCCTGCTATTGACACCAGAAAAATACCCGTCAATTTCCTTGAGGTTTGCGACAATAAAATCCTTAGCACCCAAATCACTATCATCGATGAGCTTAATTGCCATTGCAAGCCAGTTTCTGCACTGTACATTTTGACTTTGTACACTGTGTTGGTTTTTAACAAAATCTAGACAAAATAATATTGTATCTTTCGTAGTCTGATCCATCGTTTTCTCCTCATCCATCTATGTCGCTTTACACTCTATCATATCAACTATAATAAAGCTCTGCAACCGATATCATGTTCGGACTGCAGAGCTTTTTTACTACTCGGTTCTATTCTTCAATGCTTCATAGGTCTCAGTGGTATCGAGATCCATTAAGATGCCCTCATCATCCACCATCAGATGGTAAGCCTCATCCGAATACCTATTTAAAAGCGTCTTAAGTCCACCTGTGCCATCATAAGACAAAATGTCATGTCTCACTTTCGAGGAAATGAGTGGTGGATGCCCTCTACGTTCGTTTAACACAGGGTATACGACAAGCTTCCCTGACTCCAGAAAGGCCTCAGCAAGCTTCACAACGGTTTCAGGTTTGACAAATGGAATATCCGCAGGCATCATAAAAAATCCGTCGAGGTTATGATCAAGTTCATCAACACCTACCTTTATGGACGTGTACATCCCATCATCGTAATTCGGATTATATACCCACTTCACTTTTCTCTTTTCAAGAACGGGTTTTATCAAATCAGCATTGTGACCGATGACCACTAAAACATTTTTAATGCCCGCCTTTATGAAACTGTCAATCGTGCTTTCTATGATTGTTATTTCCCCTAAGGGAAGCAGTGGCTTAAACTGGTTCATTCTCGATGAATAACCTGCCGCTACGATGACCGCTGCAAATCTATCAAATTGTCCCATAACATCACTGCGTTTCTTTTTTACTGTTTAAAATGGCCAGCGCAACATTTTCAGGTGTCAATGGCAGCTTATAGAAATTGATGCCTAGGGCATCGTAAAGCGCATTGCCGATTGCAGAAGGGATCGAAATCATTGGGTGTTCACCAATCCCTCTTGCGCCATATGGGCCGTCATTTTGTGGGTTAGTGATATAAATCGGAACGATTTCATCCGGTAAATCTTTCGCTGTAGGAATTTTATTGTCTGTGAACGATGGGTTTAAGAGTTTGGCATCAGGGCTAAACTTGTAGCCTTCAATAAGTGCAGAACCCATACCTTGGATGACACCACCAAGCACTTGTCCATCGACGAGTTTTTTATTGATGACTTGACCGATATCAAATGCTGAAGCGACTTTAAACACATGTACATCACCTGTTGCGATGTCCACTTCAAGATCAACAGCGTGTGCACCAAACGTCCAAACGAGTCCAGGTCGTCCTTGACCTGTTTCTGGATCAGGATTTGAAAGACCACTTGCCATATAAACGCCATGTGCGATTACAGGTCCACCGATTCCATTTCCATTCTCGTACATATAGCCCATCGCGAGCTTCTTAAACGGAATGCGTCTCGCAGTGTGGTGAACATGATATATATAACCATCACCATGCGTCAACTCGTCTGGGTGACATCTTAAAACTTGAGCTGCTACATCTTTCATTTGCTGAATCATATTCTTTGATGCTTTACGAACGGCATTACCACCCATAAACGTGTACTTTGAAGCAACTGTATTCCAGTCGTAAGGATGCTTGTTGGTATCCACATCCCAAACCACTTCGATGCTATCCATCGGCAAATCAAGTTCCTCTGCGGCAATTTGGGCCATGATGGTGTTCGCACCTTGTCCCATGTCAACTGCGCCGATCATGATTTTCACATGACCGTCTTCATCCATTTGCATGATGGCAGCAGTAGAGGTGTAACTTGGCATCGCTGGCGCCTTTTGAAGCATGGCAAATCCCTTGCCTCTCACTTTCCCAGTCTTCATCTCTGCTTGACGCTCTTCCTCAGTTTTTCGACCTGTCCAGCCAATTTCTTTTACGACAGCTTCCAAACAATCTATTGGGCTTCCTGTCGATTCGTAAATGAGCTCGCCGCTGATCGTCGTTTCACCTGGTCTTAACAAGTTTTTCATTCTCAAATCATAAGGGTCAATATTGAGTTTTTGTGCAATATAATCCATATGTCTTTCAACAGCCCAATGTGTTTCGAGATGACCAAATCCACGGTAAGCTGTGCTGAATACTTTATTTGTATAAATGGTACGCGAGTGTAACTCGACGTTTGGTACGATATAAGGACCCGCGCCTGAGTAGACAGCCGTTTTCCCGACATTGACACCATAATCGGCATAAGCGCCACTATCCCAGTCGTGATAGATTTCCATAGCTGTAATCGTACCATCTTTTTTTACACCTGTTTTAAATCGGCTACGCATCCCTGCACGTGTCGGCAACAGGTTGAACTCTTCTTCACGAGTCGCCTTAAGTTTTACCGGTCTGCCATTAGCGGCTCTAGACAGTACAGTTACAAATGGTTCAAGGTGAATGCCTG
>DMYC01000256.1 GCA_003482695.1 Clostridiales bacterium UBA8960 | reverse complement strand
GTAGGTGCTGTGAAATTGGATGCATTTTTATCAAAGCATCCTTACGTCATGAATCACTATTTTAAAAATCACATTTACAAAAGTCTGTTTCCTTTTTCTGAAGGAAAAAATGTAAAAGAGGCAACTTTACTGCTTATGAGCCGATACATGATCATCAATCGGGAATTATGTGGATTGGCAGCCAGACGTGAGCCATTTGGGATGGAAGACGTCGTCGCCTATTTACAGGCGTTTTCTAAAGTCATTGAACATCACAAGCATTTTGAGGAAAAAACGATTCAGGTATTAAAAAATGAGGGCTATAAACTCGAACAATTGATGCACCTTATAGCGTGTCAATAACTTTGTGCGGAGGGATCCATGAAAATATTAATAGTGGAAGATAGTCGAATCAATCAATTCATAGCGCGAGATACACTTATAAAACATAGCATCGAATGCGAAATCGAGTATGCGATGGATGGCGAAGAGGCAATTGAACAAATTTACTCAAAGAAAGTCGACTTGGTTCTACTGGATATCATAATGCCCAAAATGACTGGGTTACAGCTCCTCGAACACCTTCAAAACACAAAACTAGAAGACCCTCCCAAAATTATCATGCTAACGACCATCAATGATTCAAAAACGCTAAAAATGTGCTTTGATCTAGGCGCTTCAGACTATATTAAAAAACCTTTTGAAGAAATGGATTTCATATCCCGAATCAACTCCACCATCAGAGAGCTTCAAAACGAGAAAAAAATGAAGCAAACGGCACTCCTGCTTGAGCAACAGTATAAACAGTTAAAAGAGGCCAATGAATCCTTAAAAGAAGCGCAGTATCACCTTGTTCAAAAGGAAAAGCTTGTTGCAATTGGAGAGCTTGCGGCAGGTATTGCACATGAAATCAACAATCCGCTGGCGTTTGTCATCAGCAATTTCTCAAACATCAAGCAGTATGTAAAAGACTTCCAAAACTTTATCAACGCCATGATCAGCCGATTGGAAGATACCGAAATAACACTGGATGAACTGAAAAGCGTCTCACTTGAATACTGGAAAAAATGTGACATGGAATTTGTTTTTGAAGATTTTCCTGAGCTTATATCGGATTCTGAAAAAGGACTTGCACGTGTGGCTAAAATCGTCAGCAGCATGAGAAATTTTGCACGTTTGTCCGACGAGGATTATTTTGAGTATGTCGACATCAATGAGCTGTTTGAGGAAGTACTCATCGTGGTCAACAACGAAGTCAAATACGTTGCCACTGTTGAAACGCATTTTGGTCAGTGTCCATCGATCTATTGCAACAAAGGGCAAATTGAACAAGTATTGGTTAATCTGATCGTTAATGCGGCGCATGCAATCAAGAATTACACTTATGCGGGGACGGGTGTCATCAAAATTGAAACACGCGCTGAACCGGATGGTTGCATCATCATGATTTGTGACAATGGCTGTGGCATCAGCGACGAAAATCTAAGCAAAATTTTCGATCCGTTTTTCACGACTAAACCTGTCGGACAGGGAACGGGACTTGGTCTTAGCATTTCGCATAATATTATCGTGGATAAACACCATGGGAAAATAAATGTGAGCAGTAAAATTGGGTCTGGAACGTGTTTTACAGTTAAAATACCGTATTTACAAGAAATGAAGTAGGGGGAAATACATGTTTAGAACACTTATTTGGTTTATATATTTTTGGGGAATGCTCATCTTATATTTGCCATGCTACTATAAAGCAAAAAACATGAAAGATCAGGAACAAAGAAGAGTATATGCAGACGAAAAAGCGCGTGTATGGATGGGAAATTTGCTTAAACTGGCTGGTTGTAAAGTGACAGTGGAAGGCCTTGAGAACGTACCGGTGGATCGTGCCGTTCTGTTTGTTGCGAATCATCAAAGCAATTTTGATATTCCACTCATGATTACACAACTTCCGGGTAAAAAAGGCTTTATCGCAAAAATTGAGATGCTGAAAATGCCCATCGTAAGAGACTGGATGAGATTTATGAATTGCGTCTTTATGGACCGTTCGGATATTAGACAGCAAGTAAAGTCGATCAGTGAAGGTGTGGCGATTCTGAAGTCTGGACATTCGATGGTCCTCTTTCCTGAAGGAACGCGTAGTCCAGACGGCTCACTGCTTGAATTCAAAGCAGGTGGTCTCAAACTTGCGACCAAATCAGGCGTGCCAATCGTACCTGTAACCATTAACCACTCTAAGGATTTGATGAAGAAAGGGACGATAAAGATTACACCAGCACATGTTGTCATCAAAATATCTAGACCGATTGAGATGACGGAAGAAATGAACCGAGAAACCGTGAAACTGACGGAAGATGTCAAAGCGATTATTACAGATTCTTTACTGTGAGGTAATTTATGAGAGTGTTGATAAAAAACGTAAAAATATTGACGATGGCTTCTCAAAGTCAAACCGTTTTTTCAGGCGATATCGGTATAGAAGATCAAAGAATTCTTTTTGTCGAGTCTGAAAACAGCCATGCTTCGAAGTCATTTGTGGCAGATAAAACAATCGATGGCACAAATCATCTTGCTATGCCTGGTCTAATTAATGCACATACGCATATGGGCATGTCACTGCTTCGAAATTATGCTGACGACTTGCCTCTCATGACTTGGTTAAACGAAAAAATTTGGCCTGTTGAAGCGAACTTGACGGATGAAGATATTTACTTCGGAACGATGCTCAGTATTGCTGAACTGATAAGGAGTGGCTGTACAACTTTTAGAGACATGTATTTCAAAGAAGAGGAAGTTGCCAAGGCCACAACTAAGTCTGGTTTAAGAGCAAATCTCGGACTTGGCCTCGTCGGGGTAACGGATCCAGAGAACCAGTTGTTTGATAAGGTAAAGGCGCTTCACGCATCACTTCATAACTCGGCAAATGGGCGAATTAGAATTGAAGTGGCGCCTCATTCGCCGTATACATGCTCCGGTGCATACTTGAAAACCGCGTCAGAGCTCGCTCAAGAGCTTGATACCCCTTTGCACATCCACTTGTCGGAAAGTCTGGTAGAAGTGGAGGAATCCATCAAACAACTAGGTAAAACGCCGATTCAGCATGTAAGAGATCTAGGTGTTTTTAATGCGAGAACGAGTGGTGCACACTGTGTGCATCTAATGGAACAGGACTTTGAAATCTTAAAGACGAATCAAGTCAGCGTGCTCTATAATCCTAGCAGCAACCTTAAGCTTGGAAATGGTTTTGCAAATATAGGACGTATGCTGAAAGAAGGCATCAATGTCGCAATCGGAACAGACGGCTCGTCATCAAACAACAATCAGAACCTGTTTGAAGAAATGCATCTCGGGGCACTCGTCAATAAAGGAATCGAGGCGGACCCAACGGCATTGCCAGCATATAAAATGCTTGAAATCGCGACGATTGGTGGTGCAAAAGCGCTAGGAATCGAGCAGGAAGTTGGAACGCTTGAGCCAGGTAAAAAAGCGGACCTCATTCTTATCGATTTAAACAAACCACATTTGACACCACATCACGATTATGTCGCGATGCTCGTCTATTCCGCGGCAGGAAGCGATGTAAGCCATATGATTTGTGATGGTGCAGTGATTATGGAAAATTATCAAATTAAGACATTTGATGAATCGGCGATTATAGAAAAAGCGAGCGTTTTAGCGAAACAGTTGATAGAGCGTTCGATGAGTAAGAATAGGGAGGCGTAGATGGCAACTTTTTTAGCGATTGAATATATGGATGGCATGCTAAGATTACTTGATCAAAGAGCATTACCCAATGAAAAAAAATATTTTGACTGTCATAGTTTAAAAGAGGTCATTTTCGCCATTAAGGATATGGTCGTCAGAGGCGCGCCTGCAATAGGTGCAACCGCAGGGTACGGCATGCTTATAGGCGCAAAGGAAAAAGGCGTTTCACTGAATTTGGAATCGCTCAAGACCATCAAAGATGATCTTGATGCAAGTCGACCAACGGCAGTGAATCTTATGTGGGCCACTGAACGACTCCTTAAGAGCGTGCAGGAATCGGGATATACGGAAGTTCATGAGATACTAAATGTGCTCAAAGTTGAAGCGGATAGAATTTACGATGAGGATGCAATAAGCTGTAAAAAGATGGCTGAGTATGGGAATACG
>DMYC01000354.1 GCA_003482695.1 Clostridiales bacterium UBA8960 | reverse complement strand
TTTGAACACTATTAGATTGAATGAAAATTTCAAAATTTGAGATTGTATTATTTAGGGAGTCATAGTCTTCGTTAATCATATAATAGTCAATTAAATCGTAAAAATAAGATAATTCTGAAGAAACTTTATATGAATCGAGTAAAATAATGAGATTCTCTTTATAAAAAAGTGAAAGTACTTCTAGTGTGTCAAATCGAGGAATGGACATTCCATTTTCTAATCTTCTAAGTGTGTCGCTATTTACCCCTGTTTTTTCGGCAACTTCTGACTGAGAATAACCTAGTGAATTACGAATCGATTTTAGTTTTTTTGAAAAATTTGTCAAATCATAACTACTCAACATTGTCAACCTCACATACCCCGTACTTGTACGGGTAGGATTTATTCTCGTTTTATTATATCATTATAGTGCAATTAATCGAAATGAGGTGTAATTATGAGTAAATTTAAAAGAATTTTAACATTAGTTATGGTTATGACTACTTTAGTGGTCGGGTCACAATTTGGCTTTGCCGCAGAAGACGACGTTAACTACCCTAAATCAATCATCATTCCAGTAGTTACAGAATAATAATTATGATGTTAGCAATAGCTAACGCCTAAGACATTCCATAAATTAATTATTGTTCTCAGAGTCGATAGAATCCACCAGGCGGTGGATTTTATCTTTATCTAACGGTGACTGTGGAGGGAATATGAATTTCAGAGACAACCAAGAACTATGGGAGATGAAATCCTTAAGTCGGAGGGCGAAAAAGTCGAGTCAGGCCTATCGTACTTTTGATGAAGGCAAAGATCCGCTTAAAACGGAGTATCAGAAAGACATTGATAGAATTATCAAGTCGGATGCGTTCTTTAATTTACGATATAAAAGCCAGATTTGTTTGTCTCTTACGCCAAACAATTTGTTGAGAAATAGATTGTCACATACACTTGAAGTGGCACAGGTCGCAAAAGCCATCAGCAAATCACTGGAACTGAATTGTGAACTTGTTGAAGCGATCGCACTTGGTCATGATTTAGGGCAAACCCCTTTTGGTCATGCAGGTGAAAAAGCCTTGAACCAGATATTAAAAGACCGCAAACGTTCATTCAACCATAATGTGCAAAGTGTTTGGGTTGTTGACCAGTATACGACGGTTAAATATACAGAATTCTCAGATGGGTTGAACTTGACTTATGATACGCTTGAAGGGCTCTGGAAACATCGCAAGTATAAAGGGCAGGTACTGGAATACGAAGCAAGACTTAGAGAGTTAAGTCCAGATAGTTCAGGAAGTCTGGAAAGTAAAGTCGTCATGTATGCGGATATGATCACGAGGTGTGTCCATGATTTATTTGATGCTAATCAGAGCCGTGTGCTTACATATGAGCGATTTGATGAAGAATTTTGGAGTGATTCGATTAGGGTGCCGTTCAACCCAAATACGTGGCAGCAGTTTTTTATACACGACCTTATAAAAAACAGCTTCAATACAGATGATGTGTCTATGTCAGCTGAATGCGAATCCATTTTTGAACAGTTGAAAGACTACTTGAATGCGACGATTTTCGCCTCGATATTTGTACTGGAATACGATGTGATGTGCCGAGATGTATTATCAAAGCTCTATGATTATTATGAACACCATTTTGAATGGCTATTAAAAGCGAATCCAAGATATCAAGCGATATATAACGCATTCGGAGAAGAACGTGTCCTTATAGACCATTTACAAAGTTTAAGTGACAAACAAGCCTATGAGGCCTATGACATGATTGGGAAAACCAGAGTGGGTCTAAATGCAAAACGGTCATCAATTTTGGAATTATAAAGCTTGTTCTGTACGAATCCTTACAGCAAGCTTTTTTTGATTTTGTATTGCCTTATCCAGTGGCTATGCTATATTAAGATGGAATGGAGGCAAATATGGCCGTTAAGAAAAAAATTAAAAATATGGGTATGAAGACTGTCGTCGTCGTGACCTATCTTGCGATGATCCTTATAAATACACTTGCGAACGTCTTACCGATCAACAATATCACGACTGGTGCCGTGTCGGCAAAGTATGAAAATTTGTTTACGCCTTCGGGGTTTACGTTTTCAATATGGCTTATCATCTATCTCGTTTTAGGTGCACATGTCTTTTATCAATTTAAAGATGTGTTTTATTCGCCTGAAACACGTGCGATGGTTCAAAAACACAGAAAGTGGTTCTCGATTTCAAGTGTTGCCAACACGCTTTGGATTCTAGCTTGGCATTATGATTTCGTTTTTCTTTCTGTTCTTTTGATGTTCACCATTCTTTTTTCACTGTTGAGATGTATGAGGTGGATAGGCTCTGCGAAATTGACATCACAAGAAAGGCTTTGGATTAAAAAGCCGTTTAGCATTTATCTTGGTTGGATTTTAGTCGCGACGATCGCGAACATGACGGTACTTTTCGTCAAATGGGATTGGCAGTTCTGGGGCATTTCAGAATCCGCTATAACAGGTACCATCTTGCTGATCGGTATGGTCATATCGGGACTGTCCGTGCTCAAGTTTAAAGATTCGCTGATCGGAGCCGTTGTGCTTTGGGCGTATTATGGCATTTTAGTGAAGCATATCGGTGTGAAGGGTTTTAATCAAATGTACCCATCGGTTGTAAACATCACGATCGCATCGATAGCAGGCATCATCTCGGTGATGATTTACAACAGTTATCATAGAATAGAAGCATTAAAGCAAAAGTATTTAAAGTGATGTTAAAATTCAATGGTGCGGTGGTTGACATCTACGACGAAGCGATCATATGGCACTTTAAATCGGTTGACAAGAATCTGTTCAAGTTCATCCATGGCCTTAAACAGCTGCGTAGGTGAACCGTGGTCAAACCCAACAAGTTGAAAGATGATGTCAGAACTATCCAGCGTCACTTTGCCAAGTTCACTTTGACGCCAAAGCCACTGTCTCGTTTGCACGATGTTGCCACTTGTAAAGACCATTTCACCAGGTGCGACCGATTCATATTCGGTTTCTCCGAAGGGTAAAAAAAGGTCGCCTTCATTTGACAATCGCACTTCAAGATGTGCGTGTATATCTTTAAGATCGTGTCCACCAAGTGAAACGCGGTGTTTAAGGGCGAGTGCATTACATAGGTCAACAAGTGCATTGATTCTTGGAAGCGTTGAACCTTTGATGACGCGTTTGCTCATCGCCTCCACCGAGTTTGTGTACTTGTTTGGGTTGATGCCCACAGCTTCAAGGGCATCGCGGTAAATGGCGATGTGAGGGTGTTGCTTTAGGTTTTCAGGAGCAATCTCAGTCCTGATTGAATTTTCAGCGTCAGCCAATAAAGCGTCATCATAAGGTGTCGTCGGGCTATTTTCCAAATTTTTGACCACGATGATTCCGAACTTGACGTGAGGGAGTTTATCGAATAACCAATCCGTTACAGTGTATTTCATGGGAACCTCCTATGTGAGAAATGTTTTTTCTAATTATACTGCAAAGTTGAAAATAAGCAACACAATTGTATCTAAAGTGATGAGGGGAGACGATGAATAGAAATAAACGTGTGTTTTTATGGATAGTCGGGCTAGTAATGGTTGCGCTGCTATTTTTTTGTTTTCAAAATAATGCGATAGGCATCACCGAACATGAAATTGCTTTAAAGCGTTTACCTGTATCGTTTGATGGTTATAAAATTCTTCAGATATCGGATTTGCATAACAAATGGTTTGGAGTCTCGCAAAAAAGACTGATGGCAAAAATCGATAAAATTGAGTTTGACATCATTGTCATTACAGGTGATATAGGCGATGCGAGACGCTATGATGACGAGCCGATCCATTCGCTGATTGAACAACTGGTGCCTTTAGCGCCCGTCTATTATGTGACCGGCAATCATGAATCGGATATTGATGGATATGATGCACTTGAGGCTTATATGACCAGTCAAGGCGTACGTGTTCTAAGAAATGAATATGAGATATTGAAGAAAGATGGGGCTGAAATAATCATAGCTGGGATAGACGATCCAACGATGCATACTGGAACGGGGTTTGAATCTGCGCTACTTAAATTGTCCTTGAATGAGACCTATTTTAAAATCCTCTTGTCACATAGGCCTGAAAAGATGGCACTCTATAGCACGCTCAATTACGATTTGGTGTTCTCGGGCCATGCGCATGGAGGGCAGATTCGTATGCCATTTATAGGAGGTGTGATTGCACCGCATCAAGGTTTTTTTCCAAAGTATTTTGAAGGGGTCCATGTTGAAGGTGAGACCTATATGGTCATAAGTAGAGGTCTCGGCAATAGTCTATTCCCACTCAGGGTATTCAACCGTCCGGAACTGGTCGTCGTGACACTAAATTCGACGGATTGACTAGCCAAAACACATCACTTTATGGTAAGCTTTAATGAATGTAATCAAATAAAACGCATGCGATTGGGAGGCTCAAATGTACGTGAACAAGACTTCAACGACGAAAATTCTGGCTATATATGATTTGCTCATCGGGGCTACACTTTTATTGATTGGTCTAATGATGACGCTTGGGAAAGGTGATTTTGCTGTTTTTCCAGAAGCATATGCAGCAAGTTTGCCTTATGACTCTTGGCTGTTGCCTGGGATGATCTCACTTATTTTTGCCGTACTGAATCTGTTTAATGCATTTGCACTACTAAACAAACGCATCTCCATGGAGCGCGCTAGAAAAAGCATCTTATCATCGATTTTCCTTGCAGTCGCATTGTTTGTACTATTGCTTGGCCATGCGCTTATCGTAAAGATAACGTTTAACGCTTTTGTTCAAATCATCGCTTTAGCGGTGTTTCAGCTGTTTATTGGTTTTAAGACGTTTTCTGAATTTAAGAAATAGAGGGCTTTATGAAAACGGTCGATTTACACATACACACGACGGCATCGGATGGTTCTTTAACGCCTGATGCGCTTTTAAAGGAAATACTGGAAAAGAGCGTGCCTATTTTTTCGATAACAGATCATGACAGTGTGGCGAGTATAAGCGAAATGGCACAACTTACGCAAGAATATCCCGTTCAATTTGTACCCGGTGTGGAAGTGTCGGTCGCGTATGGTGATCAAGAACTTCATATTTTGGCGTACAATGTTGATGTTGAAGATGCCGTACTCATCGACATCATCACAGAAAATCAAAAAATAAGAAAAGCGCATAATGATGCGCTCATTCGATTTGTCGGCGAAAAACATGAACATATTTCGTTCGAAGATTATGTCAATTATGAAGAAGATTTGAGCTTAGGCGGCTGGAAGTCATTAAATTACTTGGTCGAAAAAGGGGTAAGTGCACACCTAGGCGCTTTTTTCGAACTCGTTAGAGATTTTGGGATGCCTCTTAAATTTCAAGATTATGATAAAGTGATCCCGGCATTAAGCAAACAAGGTTACGTCCTTGTGTTGGCACATCCACCTGCATATTTTAAAGGGGAACGATTGAAAGAAACATTGCTCGATGAACTGGTAGAACTAGGCATCCGAGGAATTGAGTGTTATAGCCCTTACTATAAAAACGATGAGGAACGGGCATACTATATAGACTATTGTAAGCGAAATGACCTCGCCATCACGAGTGGTTCGGACTACCATGGTACATTTATCGCATCGCGGCAAATGTGTTTGCACTGTGCAGAACAAAGTGAGTTGAATCTTAAGTTGATTTTAAAAGCATGATGCAACCTTTGTGGACAGAAAGTGAAACATCGCCGCGATCGACGAGGTGTTTGACATGCGCTCTGATTACGGAACGGTTAAGTAGATTTTGTGATAAATTTTCTGTCATACCGTATGAATCGAATAAAATTTGGTGTAAACCATCAAACGAAAGTCCGCCCTTTGAAAGCGACGACAGGATAATGTCTTGCGTTCTATCGAGGGCATTTTTATTGTCAGAAATCAGCAAGTCAATCGATTCGTAATAACCACCGTGAGCGATCACGTATCCATCGGCTTTGAGCGTCTTTAATTTTTCAAGTGATGCATAATGGTCAGTGACGTCATACGTGAAAATAAGCGGGTGTTTTGCGACCATTTCCGATGAAATCAGTGCATCGCCTAGATAAGCGATGTGATCTTCCGTTAAATAACCATATTGATTTGGGGCGTGCCCCTTTAAAGAAATGGGTTGAAACGTATAGCCTCTATTGCCGATCATGATTTCGAGTCGTTCTTCAGATTTAATGACATGATCTACAATAGAAGGTTTTGCAAGGAGAAATTTGTTTTGAAGTTCACGAACCGGAGATGCGCCATACAGATAAGTCGGCTCTAATATCGGCTGTTCGATAAAACTTGTCTCAAGTTCCGGTGCATAGACGATCGCCTCAAACTGCCGCTTGATATAGGAATTGCCACCACAATGGTCTGCATGAGAGTGTGTATTAAGTACAGCTATGATTTTGACGCCGTCCAGTTCTCTGTATGCTTTTCTAACACTTGAATCGTCATTGCCGGTATCGAACAAGATGAGCTCCTTCTCGATCATGAACCCACCGATCGTAACAGGTGCGGGAAAGTAGAAGCTATTGCCTCGAATCAGTTTCATTATTTTGCCTCCGTTGCGCTCTTTTTTTGTCTTGATATAGCCTTGTATCAGCGATTTGAAATAATCTCAAACGGTCTTCAGAATCATTTGGATAAGAAGCAATACCAAAACTGAAGCCGCCTTTGAAGCTTGTTGACTCGCTTTTGAATGTCAAGGTTTGAAACACGTCTCTTGCTTCGCTTATCAGATCCATCAGTTCAGCTGAATCGATGTGGGTGAACAGCGCTGCAAACTCATCACCTCCGACACGAGCGATATGCGATGCGCCCTTAAATGTATCTCGCATGAAATTCGAAAAGCCGATTAAGTACGCGTCGCCTGCAGGATGACCATGTAAATCGTTTATGATTTTTAGGCCATCCAAATCAAACAGGACGAGCTCATAAGAAGCGCTGTCCATTTTAGAATCAGTATACAATTCCTCGTGAACGATGTCAAAATAATGTCTGTTTTGAAGTCGCGTTAATGCGTCATATCTTGACATCCTCAACGTCTTCTGATAAAGCTCAAACAGGTTGTAAAGTAGAGGCAGTTCTTCTCTAATATAATCGGCCACTTTTCGGTCGGTTTCAGTGTACACGTGATTATATGAACTATCCAAAGAGAATATCCACTTCAATTTCTTTCCAATCCAGACTGGAACCACCAGTGAAGATTGGACAGGCCTGCCTGTTATTGGTATAGAGACCTCGGGAAAACCCTGCTCGGTATAGTTTGGGATATCATTTACGATATGTGCAGCGCTTATTTCACCCGGTATATCTTTCCATATGAAACTTCCTTCAAGTGGAAGGTTGAAGTTTTGCATATCTTCTTCATGGAAACCCTCAGATGCCAGGACGGTGAGTGTTTCATTTTCTGATATTTCCAGTATGGATGCTTGGTCGCAAACATCATATATGGACATGACCTTAATCAAAAGAAATTTAAGCATCATCTCCTCATTCTCAAAGTCGACCATCTCATGGCTAAGCTCTAAAAAGGCATCTTTTAGAAGGTGCAGCATTTTAATCTCTTTCTCAGCCGCCTTTTTGTCAGTTACATCTTCCATAATGATTATAACGCCGATCATCTCACCAATATCATTTAGGTGCAATATTTTGTTGACGATGAAATATCTCATATCGCCGCGTCTATTTTTATACGTATGTTCAAACGAGACATCTTGAAAAGCATCTAATTTGAAGTCGTGATGCGTCTTGTTTAAAAAAGATTCGGGACTTTCTTCTGAGAACTCATAATAGGCATTGTTGCAATACTGATAAACCCCATCTGCATCTTCATAAATGACGGGATTTGGAATGGCATTGAGTATTGCTTTTACAGTCTCAAAGGATTTTTTATCAAAGCGTTCCATAATGAGTCCCCCTTTGTATGATTATACCCTTGTCTTGTCAGGCAAACAAATAAAATGTTTTATTATTGAAATATTCTGAATCCTCAATAGATGTATAATAGTGTTAAAGACGTAACAACTGTAAAGGGAGGATTAAAATGAAAAAGATCGTTTTTGTGACAATATTGACGTTTGCATTTCTCTTGTCGGGCTGCCAAACCAAAGCGCCTTCATTTACCATGGATACCTATCCAAAAATAGATGGTTCAACGGTGACGATACCGCTTTCTGAAGCGCTAGCGGCAAGATTGACCGGTCAAACGGTAGAGGCGGTGAGGCCATACATACTACATAATAAGACACATCAAGCCTATGTGAACCTCATCGAAAAAAAAGTCGATTTGATTTTTGTGACGAGCCCATCAAAAGAAGAAATGGATTTAGCCATTCAAAAGGATGTCGAACTTGAGGTCGTTCCGATTGTTAGTGAAGCGTTTGTTTTTCTGACCCATGCGGATAACCCTGTGAAAAATCTAAGTTTGGATCAGATTAGAGACATTTACTCTGGAAAAATTGTCAATTGGTCTGAAGTTGGTGGCCCAGATAAAGCGATCGTCGCATATCAAAGACCCATTAATTCGGGCAGTCAAACGGGTTTCCTGGAACTGATCATGCAAGGTGAAGCCCCTATGGAACCTCCAAAAGAGCAAATCATCGCGGGCATGGGCATGCTGATCGATGCTGTGGCGGGCTATGAAAATGAAGTCCCTTCCATTGGTTATTCCTATTATTACTTCGTCGTGGATATGTGGGGAAATGAAGATGTTAAGCTCCTTGAAGTTGATGGCATTTATCCAGAAAGCGAATCGATTCGCAATAAAACGTACCCTTTAACGACAGCTTACTACGCTGTTTTGAGGAAAGATTCCACGAAAGACAGCCCGGAAAGGCTAGTTGTGGACTATATCTTATCTAAAGCAGGTCAAACGCTCATGGAGGAAAGTGGTTATGTTAAAATTAGCGAGTAAAGGATCGCTTTTCACGCTGCTGATACTACTTAGTGTTGTGACATCGGCATGTGAGATGAGTGATAAAGGCGAACAGCTAACCACGACTGCTGAAGGGCCCTCTTCCGCTGTCCTATTTAGTGATTTTGCTTACCCAGTTGGGTCGAACCATGAAATTAAATTTCTCGTGCCAAATGGACTTGAGATACATAGCATCGAGTCCGACAGCAACAAAGTTTACATTCAATATCCCCAATTTTCCGGATTAAAGAACAAAATGATCGAAGAGAAATTGAATCGTTCGGTTGAAGCGATGACACAAGAAATGAAAGCGCAACTTGATCCCAAAACCATTGTGCCCTATCGGGGCATAAGGAAGTTCATTGCTGAAGAGGCAACGGCCAGTTACGTTTCGTTACAGGGTTATACCTCTTACAACCATAACAATATCGTAAGTGTACAGCTCCATGGAAGTGGCGAATATGGTTCGATGTGGATTTCCATCGTCAAAGGGCTTACCATCGATCTCAACACGGGCGACTCTGTACCGCTTCGTGCGTTGTTTGTTGATGGCTATGATTACATATCGGCAATAAACGACGCAATCATGAAAGAAGTGACAAAAACACATGGTATGGGTGATACAGAGATGGGATATGGGTACGAACTGATAAGACCTTTTACAGGGATAGATGAGAATCAGGCATATATTTTGGGTGAGCAAGGCATAATAATCTTGTTTGATGAAAATGACGATCAGTTCGACCACACCTTCAGCACGGTGACATTCATGATGGACTATGCACTATTTGAAGAGCAACTCGCAATTGATGCGCGATATTATGCGAAAGAAGACTGTCTTTTTGAGGATGAGACTGAAAGGCGAATGTTGACAAGCTGGAAAAAATCGGGTCATTATGAAAATGAAATGCTATCTGGAGAAATCAAAGGTGGGACTTACTACATCACCACTTACTCATCTACTGAAAGGTTAGATAACGTTTTTAAACAAATGATTGAAGATGCGAAAGCGGAGATTATGGCAATTTCCTTTGAGGGAAAAGACAATTTTGCCGACGTCTCTTTGTCAAAAATGCCGATCGGGGATTATGTCGCGATTACAGGATACTTTGGAATTTATTCTAATGCGAACAGCGATTCGAAAGAGATCTACGCCCTTTATGACAAAAACGATACTCTTGTAGGTTCACCGGATTTGTTCAAACCTAATTTTGATTATCATAGAGTAGTCCAGCGCATCATAAAATTGGCTTGCGACGAGAACCGCGATTACGATTATGAAAAGATTATGGCAGCCTATGATCATCTTTCCTTTGAACTTGATTATAGGGGAATCGTGGTTAAAGTTTTATACGATAATCCTTTACATTATAATAATTATTTTCGATATAATATTCCCTTCCACGAGTTTGGCATAGAAAATCTTGTCATTTTTGATTAAAGGGATGCATTAAATCGGATATGGTTTTCCGATCTTGAAGCTTAAACGTTTCTAGCGTGGTGCAATATTTATCGCAAAGTGAAACGATGAAGGCTTCTTTTTTCGTAGGCGCTGGCCAAGTGAGTGGCCACATGTGTCTTAGTATGATTTGCTCTTCAATCTCGGAAAGAGCAAAAAAGGCCTTTGCATTTTCTAGGGCGACTTTTGAATGGGTGAAGCCGTGAAGTCCGGTTCGATCGCCTTTGATGTGCCAATCATAAAGATATAAGTCATGAAGCATGGCACCTCGTGTAATCAGAGTGGGGTCGATTCCCAGTTTCACAGCGAACCTATAGCTGGTATAGGCGACATATAAGCTGTGCTCAAGGCAGTTTACATCGCCATGAGCAATATACATTTTCATATTGATCACAGCGGGTTGTTCAATAATATCGTGAATGATTTTCCAAAATGGCTCAAGCGGATTTACACACATTTTTGACTCCTTAAAATATTGTCGGAATTTTCTAAAAACTTATTGACAACATCATGATGACCTGTTAGAATCGACTACAATAACAAAAAAACATAACCCTAAATGCAGTGAAGGAGAACGGCATCTATAAAAACCTCTTAAGAGAGCTGGTGTTTGGTGCGAACCAGTGTGGTCGTTAGTTGCAAATCACTCCCAAGCATTCATCCCGAACCCACAGTAAGGATGAACGGCACGTCCCGTTATAGACTGAGAACTTGATGGAGTTCAATGAGTGGCCTATTTATAGGCAATATGGGTGGTACCGCGTGGATTATACCTCGTCCCAATAGCAGTGATGCTATTGGTGACGGGGTTTTTTGTTTGTCGGAAATAATGGAAGTTAAAAACTGAGGAGGCACGATTATGAAAGAGAAAATGATGGAAAACAAAAAAACGAATACGTCCGATCCAAAAGGACAAGAACATGTAAGGGGCAATATCGCAAAGACTGCTTTCCAAAAAAATCAATCCACTGCACCTTTCCAAGGGTACAATTATTTTGGCACAAAACCAAAGTGGGATTAAGCTTAATACTATTGTACCCTAAATGCTGCTCGACCATATAAAAAAATAAATATAATAAAACAAAAAAAATTTACAAAAAGGGTGTTGACACTTTATTAGGCACTCTGTATAATTAACCACAAGTTCATATAAAAAAACGTTTGAGATAAAGAAAATACTGAGGCGTCAGTTCAGCGATATGGGGATGGTGTGAGCCCGTACAAAAGACAAAACAGTTGAGAACTTTATCAAGTTGTTTGAATGAAAGGGGAAACCCGAGTAAGGCAAACCGGTGTTTCACCGTTAAAGGAAATAGGTATCGACATGATGTCCGTACTGACAAGAGAGAGCTTAGAGCTAAATTGGGTGGCACCGCGGAGAAATTTCGTCCCAAAAGAGGATTGATTATTTTCCGATGATCTAGGTAATAAATCAGTCTACGAATGAGTAGACTTTTTTTATGGGCTCTTAGGTAGTGGCAAAATAGAAATCCTTATAGGGTTTATTTTTTTACCCTCAAACGTATAAAAAACCAAAATAATGTATAATTAATGATTTGGAGGTCAGGTTATGAAGAAGAAAGTCGTGTTGGCATATTCAGGTGGATTAGACACCTCGGTTATTTTAAAGTGGTTGCAAGTGGAGTTCGATTATGATGTAATCGCTGCATGTATAGACGTCGGTCAAAAAGACGATTACGATATCATGTGGAAAAAAGCGCTCAACTCTGGCGCTTCAAAGATTTATATCGTCGATGTGAAAGAGACGTTTGCAAAAGACTACTTGTTTAACGGCATCAAATCAGGTGCGTTCTATGAAGATGACTACTTACTCGGTACAGCATATGCTAGGCCGTTAATCGCTAAAATGCTCGTCGATATCGCGATCAAAGAAGGTGCGGTTGCCATCGCACACGGCGCGACAGGTAAAGGCAATGATCAAGTAAGGTTTGAAGCGGGAATCAAAGCATTGGCACCAGACCTAAAAGTCATCGCACCTTGGCGTGTATGGGATTTGAAATCACGTGAAGATTGCATCGACTATGCTGAGAAACACAACATTCCACTTACCGTTACGAAGAAGGACATCTACTCACGTGATGAAAACCTGTGGCATATCAGCCATGAAGGTGGCAATCTTGAAAATCCTTGGAATGAACATCAAGAAGACATCTACAAATGGTGTGTTGCACCAGATAAAGCACCAGAAATGGGTGAGACGATCACACTTACATTTGAAGCCGGCGTGCCTGTAAAAGTAAATGGTGAATCGCTCAATCCAGTGGCTCTTGTAGAAAAGCTCAATACCATCGGCGGCAAGCATGGCGTCGGCATCCTAGACATCGTTGAAAATCGACTTGTCGGGATGAAATCAAGGGGTGTATACGAGACGCCAGGTGGCACGATCATATTTGAAGCGCATAAAGCACTTGAAAAATTGGTGCTCGACCGACAAACGATGTCATTTAAGAAAATCATCGCACAAAAATATAGTGAAATGGTTTATGATGGGCCNNGGCAATGGTTTTCACCTCTCAAATCAGCACTTGATGCGTTTATCGATGCAACACAGATTAGTGTAACGGGCGAAGTAAAAGTGAAACTATATAAAGGCAGCTGTGCAGCAGTAGCTTCACAATCGCCGTACTCACTTTACAGTGAAGAGTATGTGACATTTGGCGAAGATGCGGTGTATGATCAAAAAGACGCTGAAGGATTCATCAACTTGTTCACGCTCTCAACAAAAATAAATGCGATGATGACACAAAGTCACAAAGATGATTTCCAATCCGTAGTGAGTTTGTTTGAAGATGAGAAAGTCAACCTAAAAGTGTACAAAGTAGAGGATGTTGCGGTATGAAATTGTGGGGCGGACGATTCAAAGGCGGGTCAAGTGACCTCCTAGAACGGTTCAATGCATCGATTGGATTTGATTATAAACTGTATCATGAAGATATCATCGGTTCGATTGCACATGGTCAAATGCTTGAGAAAATCGGGATTTTGACGAAAGAAGAGTTTCAGCAGATCGAAAAAGGGCTTATTGAGATTGAAGCTGCAATTCGAATGGGTGAAGTTTCATTTGATATCAAACATGAGGATATTCACATGAACATCGAAGTGATGCTTGTCGAGCGGATTGGTCCTCTAGGAAAAAAACTGCATACTGGGCGGAGTCGAAATGATCAGGTCGCAGTGGATTTTAAAATGTACACGATGGCAAAAACGGTGAAAATCATGGGGCAAATCAAATCGCTCATGGCGCTGATTTTGAAGCTTAGTGAAACCCATTTGGATGTAATCATGCCGGGTTATACACATCTTCAAAGAGCACAGCCGATTAGACTTTCATTTCATCTCATGGCCTATTTTCAAATGCTGAAACGCGACCATTCTAGGTTCAGTGATTTACTTGAGCGCATGAATGAACTGCCTCTCGGATCGGGCGCACTTGCGGGTGTAAACTATGAAAATGACCGTGAACTCCTAAAAGATTTGCTGGGTTTCGACGCCTTAACGGAAAACGCCATGGACGCGGTGAGTGATCGGGATTTTGCAATCGAGTTTGCGAGTGCATCTTCGATTCTCATGATGCATCTCAGCCGTTTTTCGGAAGAACTAATCATTTGGAGCAGCTCAGAGTTTAAGTTTATCGAAATCAGCGATACGTTTACGACGGGCAGTAGCATTATGCCACAGAAAAAAAATCCCGATGCGGCGGAGCTCGTCAGAGGCAAAACAGGCAGAGTTTACGGCAACTTGATGGGAATTCTTACAGTTATGAAAGGCTTGCCACTTGCCTATAATAAAGATATGCAAGAAGATAAGGAAGGCATATTCGATACGGTGGAAACTGTAGAAATCTGTCTGGAAGTATTCGAAGGCATGCTCAGTGAAACGACATTCCTTTCTGAAAACATGAGAAAAGCCGTCAAGTACGGGTTCCTAAATGCAACGGACTTAGCGGATTATCTTGTAAAGAAAGGGCTCCATTTTAGAGATTGCCACGAGATTGCTGGAAAATTGGTTGGGCTTTGTGTGGATGAGAATATTGCCCTTGAGGATTTGAGTTTAGAGATTTTGCAAAGTTACTGCCCATTGTTTGAGGCGGACATTTATGACACACTTGATATTGAAACCGTAATAGAAAACAAGAAATCGTATGGATCGACCTCTAAAGCGTCGGTTCTGAAAAGTATAGAAAATGGAAACGTCTATCTAGAGACGATCATTTAATCGGAGGGAAAAGATTATGAAGAAGATGATGAGTATAATATTGATGATTATGGTCATGACGGCCATGTTTACAGGTTGTTCGGTTGCGGCGGGAGAAAAGGCGACTTCAGAAGGCACAACTGCTGCAGTTGCCACAGATAAACTCAGCCAAATCAAGGCTAAAGGTGTTTTAGTGTTAGGAACATCAGCGGATTACCCACCTTTTGAGTTCCACTTGGAAGTCGATGGAAAGGATACCATCGTCGGTTTTGACATCGATATCGCGAAAAAAATTGCGGAGAGTATTGGTGTAGAACTTGAAATCATCGATATGAAATTTGAAGGGTTGTTGCCAGCACTTACTGCAGGAAAAATTGACCTGATCGTATCGGGTATGACTCCGACAGATGAACGTAAACAATCAGTTGATTTCTCCATCGTCTACTACGATGCGATGCAAACCATGCTTGTTTCTACTGAAAATGTAGGCACTCTGAATACAGTTGAAGCCTTTACAGGTAAAAAAGTCGGGGCACAAAAGGCTTCTGTTCAAGAAGCGCTTGCGAAGGAAATTTTTATAGGCTCTGATGTTAAAGCCATCGATAAAATACCAAATTTGATTATGGAACTCAAAACGTCGAAAGTGGATGGATTGATTTTGGCAGAACCTGTTGCGAAACAATATGCATCAGCCAATGCGGACCTCTCGGTCAATGGCCTTGACTTAGGCAGTGAAGGTGGCGCTGCAGTTGCTATTCAAAAGGATTCTGGCGCATTCCTCGACATCATCAATGAAACCATTCAAGGCTTACTTGACAGTGGCGAGATGGATCAACTTATCACGGATGCAATGCTACTTAGCGAAGGTGAATAATGAATTTTAGTTTTCTTCCAAAGTACTACAAGTTTTTTTTATCAGGTACGGGATACACACTCCTGTTATCGGCTCTGACCGTCGTGTTTGGATTAATCGGCGGTCTTGCCCTTGCTCTGATGAAGACGTCAAAAAACAAAGTGATGAAGGCGATTGCCGTATCTTATATTGAGTTTATAAGAGGCACACCGTTACTCATACAGCTCTATATCGTCTACTATGGCATAAAAGATATTCCCATGCTCGCAGCTGGTGTCGTCGCCATGAGCCTTAATAGCTCAGCTTATATCGCAGAAATCATTCGCGCAGGTATTGGCGCGGTGGACAAAGGGCAATTCGAAGCGGCAAAATCGCTTGGAATGCCGACGTTTCTAACGTATAAAGAAATCATAATCCCCCAAGCGCTTAAAAACATTTTGCCCGCACTTGGAAATGAGTTCATCATTTTGATCAAAGAGTCCGCGATTGTATCCGTAATAGGCATACACGACCTTATGTATAACACCGATGTTGTGCGAGGCAACACGTTCATCGCTTTTGAACCGCTTATCGTCGCAGCACTCATATACTTTGCGCTTACCTTCACACTTTCTAAGTTATTAGGCAAAGTGGAAAGGAGGATGACCGTCAGTGATTGAAATTAAAAATCTGGGCAAGTTCTTTGGCAAACTTGAAGTGCTTAAAAATGTGTCGCATACGATTCATCAGGGTGAAGTTGTGGTCATCATCGGTCCAAGCGGTTCGGGAAAAAGCACGCTGCTTCGTTGTATAAACCTCCTTGAGAAACCCACTTTTGGGCAAGTCATTTTTGAGGGGGATTGTTTAACGGACCCTGCTATTGATCTAGACTTGCATAGGCAGAAAATCGGTATGGTTTTTCAACAATTCAACTTGTTTCCCCATAAATCGGTAATTGAAAACATCACGCTTGCACCGATCAAACTCAAGGGTCAAAGTAAGGAAAACGCCACGGAGAACGCCGTTAACTTATTGAAAAGTGTCGGTTTACTCGATAAACGTGATGCGTATCCGAATCAGCTTTCAGGTGGACAAAAGCAGCGAATCGCCATTGCACGTTCGCTTGCGATGGAACCGGATGTCATGTTGTTTGACGAACCGACATCGGCACTCGATCCTGAAATGGTAGGTGAAGTGCTTGATATCATGAAAGCGCTTGCAAAAAACGGCATGACCATGGTCATCGTCACACATGAAATGGGCTTTGCTAAAGAAGTGGCCGATCGAATCATTTTTATGGATGAAGGGCAGATTGTCGAGGTTGGATCGCCTGAAAACATTTTTGGAAATCCAAGTGAAGACAGGACGCGATCTTTCTTATCGAAAGTCCTTTAAAACGAACAGCTGCAGCGTGAAAATCTGCAGCTGTTTTTTAATTTAAGGATAGCGAAACAACGCGAAAAAGCGTACAATAGAAAATGTAGTGTACCGAAATAGTTGAATTGCAGAGGACTGCCTGATGGAAAGATGGAAAATCAATTTATACACACTTTGGATTTCTCAAGTGATCTCGCTGACCAGTTTTGGTTTCGGGCTCCCCTTTATCCCCTTTTTTATTCAAGAGCTTGGCGTTACGGATCCCGAACAACTAAAAATATTTACCGGTATATTAAGTGCAGCGCCTGCGATTACGATGGCGATCATGTCGCCAATATGGGGCATCTTGTCAGATCGATTTGGTCAAAAGCTTATGATCCAAAGGGCTACACTTGCTGCTGTCGTGATTATAGGGGGAATGGGACTCTCTGCTAATGTATGGCATCTTGTTGCACTACGCTTTCTCCAAGGGTTGTTTACAGGTACCATCACGGCTTCTTCAGCTTTTGTAGCGGTTAATACGCCGAATCATAAATTGTCATACGCGCTTGGGTTCTTGTCATCATCCACTTTTGTAGGGTATTCGCTTGGACCGTTGCTGGGTGGCAAAGTCGCAGAGCATTTTGGATATAGAATGAGCTTTTATGTGGGCGCACTCCTTATGTTTGGTGCATTCTTAATCGTTACTTTCTTCTTGAAGGGCGAAAAGAAAACCAGCAGCAGAAAAACATCCGTTATCAGAGGGAACGGGAGCTGGAAAACACTGTTTGCCTCTGGCATTATGATGCTTCTATTGATGCTTTTCTTACAACGCATCATAAGGACGATCTTTAATCCTTTTATTCCACTTTATATTCAAGAAATGACGGGCACCATCATAGGTGCTGCAGAAAAAACAGGCTATATCAATGGACTCGTAGGTTTTGTTACGGCCGTATCAGCCGTTTTGATCAGTCGATTAGGTGACAAGTATAACAAAATGAGAATGATCCGAATCATGCTTGTAATCGGTTTTATAGATGTACTCCTTCTATGCCTTTTTGAAGGTATGGCAACATTTGTGATTTTCTATACCACACTTTTTTTCATCATCGGTGGCATAGAGCCGCTTATCACATCCACGACAGCAGAAATGACACCAGCAGATCAAAGAGGCACTCTTTTTGGCATTCAGGGACTGGTTGGGAGTTTAGGATGGATGGTTTCTCCGACTCTTGGGACGTACATTTCTATTAAGTTCGGTCTGGAAGAAATATTCTGGGCTCTTCTGTTCTTTGTCTGGATGAATATCGTCGTTGCAGCTTTTATCCGAAAGAGAACAATCCAAGAATGATAAAAAGGATAAATTGATGATCAGTCTTCATATATTACACATAATTTTTTGATATGATTTTGAAAAAGGCTGAAAGGGTAGATGATATGAGGCAATATTGGCAACTTAAGATCGAAGGCATGACATGTTTGCAGTGTGAGGCAAAAGTTGAGAGGGTCATAAAGCAAGTTTTGGCAAAGTCAAACCTAGAACAAGTCTCTGTAAATGTCAGATATGGCACGGAAGAGGCTTTGATTGAGTTTGAAGCAAACGACAATATATTTGAAAGTCGCCTTTATCTTGAAATTGAGAAAGCACTCGAGCAAAGTGGGTATGCTGCATCCGGTTTGAAACAGATGGATGGCGTGAAAAACAATCAAAAGGGCAAACTTGATGCGTATGGATTTATCGGTGTGATTTTAATCTTCCTCGGGCTTTATTACTTGGTAGACCATTACATCGGGTTTAATTTTATTCCCGATGTCAGTCAAAATGCAAGTTATGCCATGTTGTTTGCCGTGGGCATTATGACTTCAGTCCACTGCATCAGTATGTGTGGTGGCATCAATCTCTCGCAGTGTATCGTCACAACCATTGAGCCGATTCAGCAAAAAAAGAGTCCCATAAAATACAAGTCCAGTTTTCTATATAATGCTGGCAGGGTAACGTCATACACGTTTATAGGTGGTCTCGTAGGCGCACTAGGGAGTGTTGTGAGTTTATCGGGAAAGGCAAGTGGCTTGATTGCCATGTTCGCAGGCGGATTTATGATTTTGATGGGATTAAATATGCTATCCTTATTTCCGACTCTTAGAAAATGGATGCCACAGCTTCCTAGGTTCAAATCCGTATCAAAACTTGAAAAACTTAGCGTTAATCGACCTTATCTCGTTGGTTTGATTAATGGTTTTATGCCATGCGGCCCACTTCAAACGATGCAAATTTTTGCTTTGGGAACGGGAAGTGCGATAGCCGGTGCCTTGTCGATGTTCGCTTTCAGTCTTGGAACCGTGCCACTGATGTTTGTGTTTGGGGCTGTCAGCAGTAGCCTAAGCAAGAAGTTCACCGATAAAATGTTGAAAGTATCTGCGGTACTTGTAATTGTTTTGGGAATAATCATGTTTGGAAGAGGTCTGTCACTAGGTGGTTCGGTTGTGTCCTATGCCGTCTCATCCGATTTTGTCATCTCTGAATTAAAAGGTGGTGTTCAATATGTGAATACCACACTTGAGAGTGGCTCATACCCTTCTATCGTAATAGAGAAAGGCACACCGGTGAGATGGGTCATGGATGCGGATGCATCATCAATCAATGGATGCAATAATCGCATCAATATTCCGTTTGCCGGGATAAGCAACTACCGATTTGTAGCAGGAGAGAATGTAATTGAGTTCACCCCGGTAGAGTCGGGTTCATTTGGGTATTCATGTTGGATGGGGATGATTAGTGGTCAAATCAAAGTCGTGGATCGTTTAGACGATATGGATTTGGATTTTCTAAAAAAAGAAAACACATTTATAATGCCTAGACCAAGCAATTCAGGAGGTTGTTGTGCACCATAAACAAACCGTTCTCGTTATTGAAGACGAACCAAAAATCGCGGAAGTAATCGTGTCGTATTTGGAGAATGCTGGCTTTCGAGCCATTTCAAAGCAAGATGGTAGAGCGGGTCTCGAGTCTTTCGCAAAGGATCGACCAGATCTTATTTTACTTGATCTCATGCTTCCTGATATGCCTGGGGAGCAAATTTGTCAAATGATACGGATGACTTCCAAAGTGCCGATCATCATGTTGACGGCTAAAACAGATGAAGATTCCATAGTCAAAGGCCTTGGTATGGGTGCAGACGATTATATCGTCAAGCCTTTTAGCCCGAGACAGTTGATCGCAAGAGTGGAAACGGTCATTAGACGTGGAGGTGCTGATATTGGGTACTCGGGTATCGTCGTGAATGCGGATAGACATGAAGTGTTTATAGACGGAAAACTGGTGAACTTGACGCCAATCGAGTATAAGCTTTTGTCGTCGCTTATGAAATTCAGATCAAAAACATTTACCCGCGAAGAGCTACTACATTTGATTTTTGGTGCTGACTACGACGGCTACGATCGTACAATCGATACGCACATTAAAAACCTGAGACAAAAAATCGAAACCGATCCAAGAGACCCAAAATACGTTATAACGGTTCACGGCGTCGGTTATAAATATGGTGGCTAAGATGAGAAAAGGAAATAAAAAATACAAGTTGCGTACCAAACTGACAATGTCCTATCTTTTGATAGGACTTTTATGCATTATAGCGATAACGCTTGTTTCCAACAGCTTCCTAGAGCGTAGCTTTATTCGCTATGTCGTAAGGAATCAGGAAATCAAGAATTTGGGACTGGTTGAGCAAATCGTGAATCACGTGGATCAAAACGAACGGTGGAACACCGATTGGATCGCGTCCATAGGCATTTCCGCACTTGAGCAAGGCATGCTTTTGCGTGTTGAAAAATCAAGTGGTGAAGTGGTATGGGACGCTTACACCCACAACAGTGGCATGTGTGAAGAAATGATTTCACACATGGCACTGCAAATGGTCGATAAAGTGCCGAGTTGGGAAGGTGAGTTTACAAATACGGCTTATAGCTTAGAACGAGAAGGCCGTGTGTTTGGTAAAGCGGTTATAGGATATTATGGCCCGTACTACTATTCGGACACCGATGCCGCATTCCTTGACACGCTCAATCACCTCCTCATGATCATCAGCCTTATGACCGTTTGCCTCGCACTGATCGTTGGCGCTTTCATGGCAAAAAAAATCAGTTGGCCACTGTCTAGAGTTACAGAAATTGCGGATGAAATCTCAAAGGGGAACTATGAAGCACGCGTTGAGATCCGTTCAAACACGGCAGAGATTGATACGTTGATAAGCGCTGTAGATGACTTGGCTCAAACGCTTGAAAAGCAGGAACAGATGCGACAAAAACTTACGACTGATGTCGCACATGAACTCAGGACGCCTCTCGCAACGCTTCAAAGCCACATGGAAGCCATGATAGATGGCATTTGGAAACCGGATGTGGATAGACTTATGAGCTGTCATGATGAAATCGTAAGGCTCTCAGGCCTTGTTGGAGATCTTGAAAAGTTGGCGCAATATGAAAGTGAAGCAGCAAACGGCGTTTATGAACCTTTTGAGCTGAGTCAATGTATAGAAGCACAAATCAAGCATTTTGAAAATGCTTATCATAAAAAAAATATGCAGATTAGCTTTGAAAAGGGTGAAGACATGTTGGTTAATGGCAACAAAAACCAAATAAGCCAGGTCGTCATCAATTTGCTGTCAAATGCTTTGAAATATTCTCATGAAGGTGATACAGTCATAGTTAGGACGTTCGTAAAACAGAACCGTGCCTGTTTTTCTGTGGAGGATTTTGGCGAAGGTATTTCAGAAGCGCATTTGCCACATATTTTCGAAAGGTTTTATAGGGCGGACCCTTCGCGGAGCCGAATCACTGGCGGTGCAGGAATAGGCCTAGCGATTACCAAGGCAATCGTCACCTCACACCATGGGAAGATTGAAGCGGCGTGTATACGAGAAAAAGGAACTACATTCACTGTTGAATTACCAATTTATAAAGGTAGGGGATGATTTTTATTAGAAAGATGATTAAGATCGCATGGCCACTTACGATTCCTGTCATGCTCGGTTATTTGTCCGTCGGTATGGCGTTTGGACTTCTTGTGGTCAAATCGGGCATTGGACTCTGGCTTGGCGTTTTGATGAGTTTCACAGTATACGCTGGCGCAATGCAATTCGTAGCCATTCAGATTCTCACCAGTCCAATCAGCTTGATTCAAGTTGCACTGATGACACTTTTCGTCAACATAAGGCACTTGTTCTATGGCCTTTCTTTTATAGACGCCTTCAAAAAGTTTGGCTGGAAAAAGCAGTATTTAATTTTTGGGATGACAGATGAGACGTATTCGCTGCTGTGTTCAGTCGCTGATAAAGAGTCGGTTGATACGGAATCGCTTTACTTTGCCATCGCCATCATGAATCAAAGTTACTGGATCGTGGGCACTTTACTCGGCGGGTTATTGGCAGGCGTCATCACGTTTGATACAAAAGGTATCGATTTTGCCATGACGGCTCTATTTGTCGTCATATTCATCGAACAGTGGCTCGCGGAGAAAAAAC
>DMYC01000355.1 GCA_003482695.1 Clostridiales bacterium UBA8960 | reverse complement strand
ACCCATTACGTCACCAAAATATTCTTCAGGTACAGTTACTTCGACTTTCATGAACGGCTCAAGTAAAATAGCATCGCCTTTTCTCATAGCCTCTTTAAAAGCCATAGAAGCGGCAAGTTTAAACGCCATTTCGTTAGAGTCAACTTCGTGGTATGAACCATCATAAAGATTCGCAGTNNAACCACCTAAGATACCAGCTTTAAGAGCGCCTTGAATACCTTCGTCGATTGCTTTGAAGTATTCTCTAGGAACGCTACCACCAGTAACTGTTGATTCAAACGCATAACCTTTTCCTGATTCATTTGGAGCAAACTTAATCTTAACATGACCGTATTGACCTTTACCACCCGATTGCTTAGAGTATTTATAATCAATATCCGTCGCTTTAGTAATTGTTTCTTTATATGCAACTTGTGGCGCGCCAATATTCGCTTCAACTTTGAACTCTCTCAAGAGACGGTCAACGATGATTTCAAGGTGAAGTTCACCCATACCAGCGATAATGACTTGCCCAGTTTCTTCATCTGTATACGTTCTGAAAGTTGGATCTTCTTCAGCAAGTTTAGAAAGTGCAACACCCATTTTTTCTTGACCAGCTCTTGTTTTTGGCTCAATCGCCACTCGAATAACTGGCTCTGGGAATACCATAGACTCAAGAATAATGATATTGTCTGGATCGCAAAGTGTGTCTCCAGTTGTTGTAAACTTGAGACCTACTGCAGCAGCGATATCACCTGCATATACTTTGCTGATTTCCTCACGCTTATTTGCGTGCATTTGCAAAATACGGCCGATTCTCTCTTTCTTATCCTTAGTTGAATTGTGAACATAAGAACCTGAATCAAGTGTACCAGAGTAAACTCTAAAGAATGTTAATCTGCCTACATAAGGGTCCGTCATGATCTTAAATGCAAGTGATGCAAATGGTAAGTCGTCACTAGATGCTCTAGTCATTGGATTGCCATCTTCATCTGTACCTTGAATGTCAGCTACATCTGTCGGTGCAGGCATAAAATCAACAACTGCATCAAGCATTTTTTGAACGCCTTTGTTTTTGTATGATGATCCACAAAGAACCGGAACAATCACGTTATTGATTGTTGCTACTCTAAGTGCAGCTTTAAGTTCATCAATTTGCAACTCTTCGCCTTCAAGATACTTTTCCATAAGCACTTCATCAGACTCAGCAATTGATTCCATCATGCTATGTCTGTACTCTTCAGCGAGTTCTTTCATATCTTCTGGAATTTCTAACTCATCGATTTTTTCACCAAGATCATCTCTGTAGAAGTAAGCCTTCATGCCCATCAAATCGATGATGCCTTCAAACTTGTCTTCTGAGCCTATTGGCAATTGAACCGGTACTGCATTTGCTTTAAGTCTATCCTTCATCATTCTTACAACTCTGAAGAAGTCCGCACCCGTTATGTCCATTTTATTTACAAATGCCATTCTTGGTACGCCATATTTATCCGCTTGTCTCCAAACTGCTTCAGATTGAGGTTCAACCCCACCTTTAGCACAGAAAACAGCAACCGAACCATCTAATACACGAAGCGATCTTTCTACCTCAACAGTAAAGTCAACGTGACCAGGCGTGTCAATGATATTGATTCTCTTATCTTTCCAGACGCAAGTTGTTGCAGCAGAAGTAATTGTGATACCTCTTTCTTGCTCTTGCTCCATCCAGTCCATTGTTGCGCCGCCGTCATGTACTTCACCGATTTTATAGGTGATACCTGTATAATAGAGGATTCTTTCGGTAGTAGTCGTTTTTCCGGCGTCAATGTGCGCCATGATACCGATGTTTCGGGTATTCTCTAAAGAATAAGCTCTACTCATCCTATATCCTCCTTTCAATAAGCAGTTCAGGTCTAAAAACAATCAGACCCAAACGTATTTTTATAACTAGAATCTGTAATGTGCAAATGCCTTGTTCGCTTCAGCCATTCTGTGAGTATCTTCTCTCTTCTTAACTGCTGCTCCCGTGCTGTTTGCCGCATCCATAATTTCTTTTGCGAGTTTTTCTTGCATTGTTCTCTCGCCTCTTTTGCGCGAGTAAGTGATTAACCATCTAAGGCCAAGTGTTTGTCTTCTTTCCGTTCTAACTTCGATTGGAACTTGGTAGTTTGATCCACCAACTCTTCTCGCTTTAACTTCAAGAACAGGCATGATATTGTTCATAGCTGTTTCGAACACTTCTGCTGGATCCTTACCTGTCTTTTCTTTAACCATGTCAAATGCACCATAAACAATGCTTTGAGCAACGCCTCTTTTTCCATCATACATAACGGCATTGATTAATTTAGTAACTACCTTGCTTCCATACATAGGATCAGGTAATACTTCCCTTTTTGGTACGCTTCCTTTTCTAGGCACGTTCTTCCCTCCTTATAATGTGTTTTGGTCATTCATCGGTACTCGACATTTTACTGTCGCTGTGCGAATTGCTATTGAATTATTTTGCTATATAAAGCCCCTTCCTTTCGGAAGAGGCCGGCTGAATCACTATTTTTTCTTTGGTCTCTTAGCACCGTATTTAGATCTTGCTTGCATTCTGTTGTTAACTCCAGATGAATCAAGCACGCCTCTTACGATGTGGTATCTACAACCTGGTAAGTCTTTAACTCTACCACCTCTGATCAAAACAACGCTGTGTTCCTGTAAGTTGTGGCCAACACCTGGGATATATGCAGTCACCTCAAATCCGTTTGTCAATCTAACTCTGGCAACTTTTCTTAACGCTGAGTTAGGCTTCTTAGGTGTAACTGTCTTAACGCTTGTACATACACCTCTTTTTTGTGGTGAACTCATTTTCACTTGCTTTCTTTTTAAAGTGTTTAAACTTCTTTGTAAAGCAGGAGAAGTTGACTTTTCTTCAATTTCAAGTCTTCCTTTTCTCACTAACTGATTAATAGTAGGCATTCCTTTTCAGCACCTCCTTTCATTTATTTATCTATTTTTCAATAACCGCTGTCGCAGCACCAACGTCAATATTACACGCTCGCCCCAGCTCCTTCATCGTCTCTACGAATACGACATCAACTGCCTTCTCAGTAGCTAACTCAATAATTGGGTTTATCACATTGTTATCAGCATCTTTTGCGACATAAAGAATCTTAGCTTTATCGAGTTGGATCGCTTTTGTTGACTGCTTTACGCCAACGCTGATTTTCGAATGCTTTGCGAGTTCGTTTTGTTGCATACTGTGTTCCTCCTTGAAGTCGCCAATATGCACTTCACCATTTTAACACCATAGAATTTTACTGTCAATAAATTTTATGTTAAATAGTATTAATGGTTTCAACGTCTAGAAGGTCGAATTCATCAGCTGTTTTAACTGTCATGTCCTTGTAATATCTCATCCCTGTACCTGCTGGTATAAGTTTTCCGATAATGACATTTTCCTTCAAACCTAAAAGTCGGTCTTCCTTACCATTAATAGCCGCTTCAGTTAAGACTCTAGTTGTTTCCTGGAATGAAGCTGCAGATAAGAATGATTCAGTCGCAAGTGACGCTTTTGTTATACCAAGCAACGATCTCGTACCTACTGCTAACTCGCCATTTTCAGATTCAATCGCTTCATTGATGCGGATGAACTCTTTTAAGCTAATCACACTGCCAGGTAATAGTAATGAATCTCCCGATTCGTCAATCTTGATTTTTGAAAGCATCTGCTTAACGATAATTTCAATATGCTTGTCGTTGATATCAACACCTTGAAGTCTATAAACTTTTTGTACTTCTTTGATGATGTACTCACGAACGCCATTTACACCAACAACTCTTAACAAGTCATGTGGATTGATGGAACCTTCAGTAATAGACTGGCCTTTCGTGACACGTTCGCCGTCTTTTACTTTTAGTCTTGCGCCAAATACAATCAACGAAGTATGTTGTTCACCCGTTTCTTCATTGGTAATAACAACTTCTTTTTTCTTCTTTGTTTCTTTAAAAGATATGACACCTTCAATTTCAGCAATAACTGCTAAACCTTTAGGTTTTCTCGCTTCAAAAAGTTCCTCAACACGAGGGAGACCTTGAGTGATGTCACCACCCGCAACACCGCCGGTATGGAATGTTCTCATCGTAAGCTGCGTTCCTGGTTCACCGATTGATTGTGCTGCAATAATGCCGACCGCTTCACCGACATGTACCGGTTTCCCTGTCGCAAGATTTAATCCATAACATTTCGAACAAACACCATACTGTGTATCACAGGTTAATACTGAACGAATTCTTAATGACTTATACCCAACACTCGTGATTTTATCCGCAATTTTTTCAGAAATCATCTGATTCGTCGAACAAATAACTTCACCCGTTTCAGGATTGATGATGTCTTCTATCGGATATCTACCTAATATACGCTCTGCTAAAGGTTCAATGAGTTCATTGCCTTCTTTAAATTCAACAACTTCGATTCCTGAAACCGTGTTACAGTCGATTTCTCTGACGATGACTTCTTGACTGACATCGACAAGACGTCTTGTAAGGTAACCTGAATCTGCTGTTCTTAGGGCTGTATCGGCAAGACCTTTACGAGCACCCGTCGTTGAAATGAAGTACTCAAGTACAGATAAACCTTCACGGAAGTTCGAAATAATCGGGATTTCAACTGTTTTACCAAGTGCATTGGCCATAAGTCCACGCATACCGGCAAGCTGTCTAATCTGGTTTTTCGAACCACGGGCACCTGAATCGGCCATGATTTTGATATTGTTTAGATTTGAAAGATTCTTCATCAATGCATCTGTAACATCATCCGTTGTCTTCGTCCAAGTTTGAATGATCTTTTCATATCTTTCTTCTTCGGAAATAAGACCGCGTCTAAATGCCTTTTGATATTGATCAACCACGTTTCGTGCAGTCGCAATGAGTTCTTTCTTTTCATCTGGAATAACCATATCTGAAACAGATACTGTAATGGCACCTCTTGTTGAATACATAAAACCGATATCCTTCATATGATCGAGAATTTCTGAAGTAATGGTGTTTCCGTATTCTGTAAAACACTTCGCGATAATTTCTTCAAGGTCCTTTTTCTTTGTTAAGAAATCGATCTCCAAAGAAAATTTATCTTGATCACGATCCACAAATCCAAGATTCTGAGGAATCTTTTCATTAAAGATAAATCGACCCACTGTGCTTTCCACAAGTACCGTTTGATCATGTTCAGGAAAATACTTTCTTAATCTGACTCTTGTATGCAAGCTAACTGCACCATTGAAATAAGCAAGATTCAACTCTTCGAAATCTTTAAATGCTTTCTTGATTTCAGGTTGTTCTTCACTTTGATATGTCAAATAGTATGCACCAAGCACCATATCCTGAGTAGGTGTCGTGATTGGTCTTCCATCTTTAGGTGCTAAAATATTGTTTACAGAAAGCATCAAAAATCTTGCTTCAGCTTGCGCCTCCACTGATAAAGGTACGTGAACGGCCATTTGGTCACCATCAAAATCGGCATTGTATGCCGTACATACCAATGGATGCAAACGAATCGCCTTTCCTTCTACGAGTACAGGCTCAAAGGCTTGTATACCAAGTCTGTGCAGTGTCGGAGCACGATTCAGCAAAACTGGATGCTCTGCTATAACTTCTTCAACAATACTCCACACTTCAGGTTTAACGCGCTCAACCATACGTTTTGCACTCTTGATGTTGTGAACATAACCATCGTTGACCAAACGCTTCATAACAAATGGTTTGAAAAGTTCAAGAGCCATTTTCTTAGGAAGACCACACTGATAAAACTTGAGTTCAGGACCAACAACGATAACCGAACGTCCCGAGTAGTCAACACGTTTACCAAGTAAGTTCTGTCTAAATCGACCTTGTTTCCCTTTCAACAAATCAGAAAGTGATTTAAGCGGTCTATTACCAGGACCTGTTACCGGTCTACCTCTTCTGCCATTGTCAATCAAAGCATCAACAGCTTCCTGTAACATACGTTTTTCATTTCTTACGATGATGTCAGGCGCGCCCAACTCAAGAAGCCTCTTAAGTCGGTTGTTTCTATTGATTACTCGTCTATATAAGTCATTTAAATCCGCTGTTGCGAATCTACCACCATCGAGCTGTACCATAGGGCGTAAATCTGGTGGAATAACAGGAACGACATCTAAAATCATCCAGTCCGGTTCATTTCCAGATTGTCTAAACGCCTCAACAACTTCAAGTCGTCTTACGATACGAATCTTTCTCTGACCTGAACTATCTTTCAATTGAGATTTAAGTTCAGTCGCAAGACCATCTAAATTGACTTGTTGTAGAATTTCTTTAACCGCTTCAGCGCCCATTTTAGCTCTGAACGTATTTCCGTATTTCTCTTTATACTGTGAATACTCACTTTCCGTGAGAAGTTGTTTATACTCTAAACTCGTCTCACCTGGCTCAATTACAATATAAGAAGCAAAATACAAGACTTTTTCGAGCGATCTTGGCGACAAATCCAAAAGGATACCCATTTTTGATGGGATGCCTTTAAAATACCAAATATGAGATACCGGAGCAGCAAGCTCGATATGCCCCATTCGCTCACGTCTTACCTTCGACTTGGTGACTTCGACGCCACAACGGTCACAGACGACACCTTTATATCTTACCTTTTTGTACTTGCCACAATGACATTCCCAATCTTTTGTTGGTCCAAAGATTTTCTCACAGAATAGTCCTTCTTTTTCAGGTTTCAATGTTCTGTAGTTTATTGTTTCTGGCTTTTTAACTTCACCTTTTGACCACGATCTTATTTTATCAGGTGATGCCAAGCCAATTCTAATAGAATCAAAATTATTGAATTCGATCAAGGGCTACCTCTCCCTTCTCTAAATTAAAGTTAGTTACTCGTCAAATTCTTCATCTTCAAGATAAAAATCTTCTTCCACTTCTAATGAATCTTCTTCATCTTCAGCGACAGGAATTTCTTCCTCATCGACTAGATCGTCTATAAATGCGCCTTTTTCAATGTCATTAGTGATTTTGTTCTCTTTTAAAGCCGCATTGTAATCAAGGCCATCATCATCGTCATCGACCAATTCTATTTCAATTTCACCTGCATCGTCTCTTAATACTTTAACATCCAATGCGAGTGCCTGTAATTCTTTGATCAAAACTTTAAACGACTCTGGAATACCTGGTTCAGGAATGTTTTCTCCTTTTACGATGGCTTCGTAAGCTTTTACTCTACCGACAACATCGTCTGACTTAACCGTAAGGATTTCTTGAAGTGTGTGAGCAGCACCATATGCTTCAAGCGCCCAAACCTCCATTTCTCCAAAACGTTGTCCACCGAACTGCGCTTTACCACCAAGTGGCTGTTGCGTAACGAGTGAATACGGTCCAGTACTTCTAGCATGGATTTTATCATCGACCAAGTGATGAAGTTTAAGCATGTACATATAACCAACTGTAACGTTGTTATCGAAAGTCTCGCCTGTTCTTCCGTCTCTGATCCTTAATCGACCATCGCGCGGATAACCTGCTTCCTCAAGAATATCCATAATTTGAAGCTCACTTGCTCCATCAAATACAGGTGTTGCAACTTTCCAGTTGTTCTTCTTAGCAGCAAGACCCATGTGGACTTCAAGAACTTGTCCAATGTTCATACGCGACGGAACACCAAGTGGATTGAGCACGATTTGAAGTGGCGTACCATCATCTAAAAACGGCATGTCTTCAATCGGAGATATTCTAGAAATAACACCTTTGTTACCATGACGACCA